>CBDDPG010000001.1:0-281166 GCA_965232245.1 Phototrophicaceae bacterium
GGACGTAGGGGCGGGCGCTGCGGGGCCGGAAGTTCATCATCCAGGCGTCGCCGAGGGAGAGCGACACGACGATGTTGCCGAATGAGGCGTGGTCGGCGTGCATCCCGATGCCCTGGCCGGGCCGGTACTCGTTGACGATGCACTGTTCGGGCATGGCCCCGTCGAAGAATGGGCTGAGGCGCTCGCCGATCACGGTGGCCCACCGCGGGAACGGGGGTGCCGGATCGTGGCGGCCGTCGGTCGGGCCACCACGGTAGTCGTAGCGATACCCGTAGTGCTGCACGCGGCGGCTGAGGTCGGTCATCCAGGGCGCCTGGGAGATACGCAGCAGGATGCGCTGCTCCTCGGCCTCGGTGACGATGTCGGGCACCATCGTGGCGCCGTGGTCGAAGATGCTCGTGGTGTCGCGGGTCATGGCCTCTCTCTCCTCGCATAAGCGGACGCCCGCACCTGCGCATGGCTCCGCCTCCGGCGCCGGTTCGAGAACGATGACCGTGCCCGGCATGTCCGCGAGACAGGCGGTCATGAGGGGGCGCACCGCGCGCCAGTCGAGACCGCCCAGGCCGCAGCCGATCGGCGGAATGGCGACGGAGCGGATGCCGTGGCCGGCGAGGGTTGCGGCGAGGCCACGAAGCCCGGCCTCGATGTCGCCGAGCGCGCTGCGGTCGCGCCAGTGACGCTTGGTGGGGAAGTGGACGATCCACCGGGGCCTGTCGCGACCGGTGTCGAACATGAACATGCGGCCCGGCCGCAGCTGGCGCTCGGCGCAGGCGCGGCGGTAGGCGAGGAAGGCGTCGGGGTGGCGGCGCTTGAACTGGAGGGCGAGGCCGCGGCCCATGACGCCGACGCAGTTGACGGGATTGACGATGGCTTCGACAGGCTGGGCGAAGATGTCGCCGTGCGTGAAATGGATCATGGCATGCTCCCATCTTCCAGGCGGAGGGGGCCGGATCAGGCTGGACGATCGCCGGGGGACGGCGCGGCGCGGATCTCCTCCAGCCGCTCGCACACGGCACGTGGGTGGAGCACGCCGAGGTTCAGCACCGGAATGCCGCGATCGTGCGCGATTCGGATGCCCATGCCGGTGCCTCCGGAAATCAGGCCCCGCGATGTCCAAGCGACCACGGCATGGACGGGCGTGTCGGCGTTCTGACCAAGGAGGATCGACGCGTTGCGCGCGTGCAATCTGCGGGCGGTCGGCGAGCAGCGGTGCCAGGCGGGATGCAGCGCGGAGGCGATGGCAAGGCAGGTGCGCATGCGGTCGGACGAGAGAGTGCGGCAATCCGGGTCCGCGTTCCCGCGATATCCGGGCCATGGCAGGAACAGAGTGCGGGAGCCGGGAGGGGCACCGGCGGCGAAGGCGGAGTCGGCCCCGGCAGCGCCGCCGGAATGAAGATGCCACCCACGGCGCGCGAGCCATGTGGCCATGGTGGTCATGGTCTCGATGACTGCGCGGGGTGTGGCGCGCGATCCGATGCCGGCGTAGACGAGCTGCGTCATCAATACGACAGCAATACGCCATTCTGATAGCGCGCTGTGACTGCCAGCGTATCTTCAGCCGTGATGTTTTCGCCAAAGACGTTGCGGTCGCGGATGTAACCCGTCTCTTCTTCGGCATCCAGGTACAATCCCTTGAATGCCGCTTTCTGATCGAGAAACAAGGCGAAGGGATCGTCCCGCGCCGCGCCGACGCCGGTATAACGCGAATAGCTGTATTGCTCGCCCCGCGCCGCCGCGTTTGCCGCCCCATAAAACTTGAGCTCGCCCAAGGCGAAGACGCGCTGGGGATAGGAATCGACCCACCAGTTGACCAGATCAAAGTGGTGCGTCGCCTTATGCACCAGCAATCCGCCGCTGTTTTCCTTTTCGCGATGCCAACGCCGGAAGTAATCCGCGCCATGGCTGGTATCCAGCAGCCAGGAAAAATCGACCGCCAGCGGCTGCCCGATGGTCCCTGCCATGACCAGTTGACGGAAACGCGTGAAAGCCGGCGCGTAACGGTAATTGAAGGTCACGCGCAGGGAGCGGCCCGTTCGCTCAATCGCGTCAACTATCAATCTCAACTTATCCAGCGTTGTGGTCAGCGGCTTTTCGCAGATGACATCGCAGCCCTGTTCCATCGCTCGCGCAATGTAATGATGATGCCAGGAATCCATGGTGGTCACGATCACCGTATCCGGCCTGGTTTCGGCGATCATGGCGTCGAAGTTTTCGGCGTGATACGCGGGCGCGGGATTCGCGCCGTTCCGCCGCAGCTGCCGGTTGTACCAGCTCATGCGGGTCTGGCTGAGGTCGCATAAGCCAACCAGTTGGGCCTGGCGGGCAAATGTCTCTGTTGTCGCGCGCAGGTACATGCCCGCGCGCGATCCAGTACCCACAATCGCGTAACGTCGTCGCGCTTTCATAGATCGCTCCTTCTTCACCGGCGCTCGCGTGGATTATAGCCAATCCGCGGCGAGGACTAGCGACTCGCCGGATTGCCCTCTAGCGCGCTCCGCGTTCATTGCTGGATAATTCCCGACTATGTTACTCTCATTGAACTGTTAATCATGTCCTTTGGAGGTGTTGCATGGCGCATCAACGGATTCTCCCCAAAACCAGCAAGGGCGGCAATATCTTTCCCGATATCGACTACCGCACCTGCAAAGCGGTGCGGGCTGGCAATCTGGTATTTGTCGAAGGCCAGACCGGCTTGACGATGGATAACAGTTCCTTTGTGGGCGAGGGCGATCCGGCAGCCCAGGCGGACAATGCCATGAAAAACGTCAAGACCATCCTCGAGGCGGCTGGCGCGCGCATGGAAGATATCTGCAAGATCACGACCTATGTCACCGATATCAGCTACCGAGATTTGGTCTACCCGGTGCTGGCGAAACATCTGCCGGAGGTCTATCCCTGCTCGACCGGCGTGGTGGTCAAAGCGCTGGGCAAGCCCTACGCCGATTTCGAGATTGACGTCTTCGCCGTGATTCCGGCGGAGCGGGCATAGGCTCCGCGCTCAGAGCTCGTACCAGCTTGCGCTGTCGCGCCGCAGCCGCGCGCTTGATGTCGTCGCCTCTAGTTCCCGCAGCAGTGCTTGCGCCTGCTCGGGCTCGGCGATCAGTTGCGGCAGTTGGGCGTCGAAATCATAGACCGAGGCGACCGGGCGCAGCGGCTCGTCAATTGGGAGTACCTTCAGCCGTCGATGGCGCAAGAGATGGCGATAGGTCGCCTCGTAGATCTGCGGCGAATATGGCGCGTCCTGCGCGAGCGCCTCGGCGATGCCAAGTTGAACCGCTATCCGATACAGATCTTGCCAGAGCGCGCGCAGCAAATCGGGCGGGGCGTCCTGCGATTCGTTTTCATGCGCGGGATGGGCGATTGACGCTGCGCGCCGACGCTCGATGAGGGCGCGCACTTCCCGCGAGGGCAGGGGCAAGACGAATTGACTGCTTTTGTCGGCGAGCAGCGCTTCGGCTTCATCGTCCGCTGGGCGCGCTAGTTCCATGAAGCGGCCGCCGATCAAAGGAAGTTCGCCGATCAACATGGCATCCGAATTGGCATGCGCTTTATGCCAGCCCGGCAATGTCTTCCGCAGCCAGAGTCCCGTCGCCCGGATCACGATGGGGTGGGTCGCGCCCTGTTCCAGCGGATAGCGGGGCGACTCGAAGGGCTGCCGCGCCGTATCCCATTGCAAGAGATGAACACCCCGTCCGGCTGCGCGCGCCATCAGCGCCAGTTGCTGCAGCAGCAAGCTCTTGCCGACGCCGGGCAATCCGGCGAAGAAGACGCGATCCGCGCTGTGAATCAGATCAAGAAAACAGCGATAGATCTGCGATGCCTCGGGCAGGATGGTCTTTGACATAGACCGCAAGTTTATATTGGCCGCGGCGGGCGAATGCGACCCTGATCGCGCAGGCGATCCATGCTGGGCGTCTCGCCAATCGGCACGTCGATGAGCGTCGGCAGGTCGCTGGCGAAGCCATAACGCAGCGCCCGCCGCAGTTCAGCCTCCGTTTCCGCGCGGAAGGCATTGGCGCCAAATGCCTCCGCCAGCTTGACGAAGTCGGGATTGCGCAGATCGGTCGCGATCACGCGCTCGTCATAATCGCGGATTTGCATCGTGCGCACATTGCCGTAAGCATCGTTGTTGAAAACCACGGTCACCAGTGGAATCTTGTGCTGAACGGCTGTCGCCAGTTCTGGCGCCGTGAACATAAATCCGCCATCGCCGGCGATGGAAAGCACCGGCCGATGCGGCTGCGCGACCTTGACGCCCAATGCGGTCGGGAAACCATAGCCCAGGGCGCCTTGATAGCCGCTGCTGATGAAGCTGCGCGGTTTATAAACCGGGAAACTGATGCGCGCGGCGTAACCGACTTGCGTCAGTTCATCGACGAAGATGCCGTCTTCGTCCAGCTCGTCGCGCAGGATTCTCAGGTAAGTATTCTGCGGCTCGAGGTAGGCGATGCTCCCCGCCCAGCCCGCTTTGAGCGCCCGCATTTCCTCTGCCCGCGACGCCCGTTTTCGGTTGTGCTTGTCAGCCGCGTTTATCAAGGGCGGCAGCGCATCCTCGGCTCTTGCCACGATGGGCAGATCCGGTTTTTGAATGCGGGACATGGCGGCGTTGTCGGCATCAATTCGGATGACTTTCATGTCGCTGTCGCTTCCCCAGCGGCTCAAGGGAATGCGCATGTGCGTGCCGACCGCCAGCGCAAGATCCGTCTTCTTGTAATACTCGTGAGCTTCCGGGCTCTTCAAGCTGAGATGGTGGCGACTGTCGAGCACGCCATGTCCCGTGCGATAGGCGACCACCGGCGCCTGTAATAATTCCGCCAGTTGCGTGATCTCGGCGCTAACGCCCTGCGCGCCGCCGCCGACAAAGATCATGGGATGCGTCGCTTGTCCCAGCCACTTCCCCGCCGTTTCGATGGCGCCGCTGTCAACCGGCGGGTGGAAGGGCGGCCAAATCGGCGCCTCGTCCGGTACTTCGGCGCGCAGCTTCAATATGTCCGGCGGCACTTCCAATGCGGCTGGGCGCGGACGTCCCGAGCGCATCTCGTAGAATGCCTGCGCTACCTTGCGCCCGCAATCGGCGGGGTGCAAAACGAGCTGCGACCACTTGCTCAATCCGCGCAAGATTTCGGACTGCTGCGGGATCTCGTGCAGGTCGCCTTTGCCCTTGCCGATATTGGCGCTGTGGATTTGACCGGTCAAGCAGAGGACTTTGGCGTTGAGCGAGTAGGCTGTGGCCAGCCCGGCCGAGGCGTTCAGTATGCCCGGTCCCGGCACTACGTTGAAGACAGCCGGCTTGCCCGTCGCCTGGGCATAACCCAACGCCATATAGGACGTGCCCTGCTCGTGGCGGGTGTGGATGACTTTGATCTGGTCGCGGTTGTCGAATAGCGCGTTGTAAAGCCAGTCGTTCTGGATGCCAGGCAAGCCGAAGACGGTGTCGACGCCATGCGCGATCAAGGCTTCGACGACTGCTTCGCCCCCTGTTTTGATTGCCATCGTCGCTGCTCCTTGCGGTCGAGAGATGTGCTTGTATTGTGCCACAGGGCAGCCATCATCACAGCGTTGAAATCAAGATCCAGGTGATATAAACAAACGTGATTGATTGTTCTCGCCATTGGAATTCGTCATCCGGCGATGGGTCTAGCGCAGCATCTCAACCTTGTCCATCAAGGCTCGCGCGCGCTTGGCCTCAACCGGGTTTTCAAATACGCCGTCTCTTTTGAAAGCCGTGCCGATGATCGCGGCGTCGGCGATTGCCAGTTGTTCCTGGACGTTGTCCAAGTGAACGCCGGTATTGGCAATAACCGGCATATCTGGCAGAGCCGATTTGACCAGTTGCAGCGTTTCGGTCGAGGTCACTTTGCCCGCCGTCAAACCTGAAATGCAGATGGCGTCCGGCTTGGCGTTAAACACGGTGGAACGGGCGACGGAAACGATATCGCGTTGCGCCAAATAGACGGCCGCTTCGGGAAGAATGTTGAAGAAAAGCCGTATGTTGTCACCGCCGATGGCATGCCGGTGGCGCGCGATGGCGCCGCAATTGGTATCCCACAAACCGAAATCGCTGGCATAAACGCCGGTAAATATCTCGCGCACGAAGAGCGCGCCCGTGGCCACCGCCAAATCTAGCGACGCATAAGGATCCCATAGCACATTGACGCCAAAAGGCAACTCGATCTGATCGTATAGCTCGGCAATCACCCGCGCCATGGACCCGACCGTCACGGCTTCCACTTTGGTGAGGTAGGGCAGGCTGAATTCGTTGGAAAACATGATGCCGTCGACGCCGCCCTCTTGCAGGGCGCGCAGGTTCATGCGCGCATCCTCCACCACCGCGCCTAGCCCTGCGTCGCTATCGTAGGCGGGGTCGCCGGGCAGCGCTTGCAGATGACACATGCCGATGACGGGTTTAGAGACAGCGAACATGTCGCGCAGCCAGTTTGTCATGTTGTCGCCTCGAATCCATTTAGGTGTATCTGCGCTTGTCAGTCTGCTGATCGAAGAACGCGGCGCTTTCGCTAGCCCACTCGAGATGGCTGTGGCTATGCGTGAAACTGCGCAGGTACAGGACCGTAGCGATCTTGACCAGGATATTGTCTGTGGCGGTGACGAAGGCTCCGCTCGTGTCAATGACCATGTTAACCTTGATGATTTCAATTCTCCAAGGTTAGCATGGAAGTGAGTTTCTGGCGAGATTTTGCAGTCAATCGAACTAATTTGCTATACTGTGCATTGAATGCGCTAATTATTCATATCACTTGTCATACTGCCGATGAGAGTTGAATATCGTAATTTGTCTCAAAAGTAGAGGTTAAATGATGCGCCAAATTACACTGCCGACAATCACGAGAAACATAAGCAACTCCAATACGAATGACCGCGTCCAAAACAACCTTTCTCGGGAAATCGAACAGGCGAAAGCAAAACGTAACAGGGCGTGGGAGCGCTGTCCGCTGATTCCCTCTTGGGTTAAACGTGAGGGAGTGGGGCTTGACTGCTTTTACACGCGGCCTGAAGTGGCCACAGAATGTAGCGAGAATCTCTATACGGTAATGCGTGAGGATTTCGCTGATCTTGGAAATTACCATTTCATAGATCCGGGCGCAGGGAAAGGTGTATTCTATGATCTAATGCCGGCTGGTCGTCGTATCGGAATAGACATACTCCCCGCTCGCTCCGAGTTTATAGACCACGATTACTTGACTTGGACACCGAACAGCCGTCAACATTACGCCGTTTTAGGCAACCCGCCTTTTGGCTATCGAGCCTGGTTGGCGCTTGCTTTTTAATCATTCCGCACAGTTTGCCGACTACATGGGACTCATACTTCCAATGGCTTTTCAAAGCGACGGCAAGGGCAGCCCTAAACATCGCGTTCAGGGAGCTCAACTCATGCACTCTGATTCTTTACCATCGGACGCATTTGTAGATCAGAACGGCAACTCAGTTAAAATCAACGCGCTCTGGCAGATATGGCGTCGCGGCGTAAATAACATCCCTCCGCCACAAACTTGTAACGACTGGCTTGACTTGTTCACAGTGGATATTCGCAAAGAACGTCTATGTGGACAAACTCGGCTGAACGAAGCGGACTTCTTTTTGCAAAGAACATACTATGGAGAACCGCCAAAACTGGTCAAAGATTTCTCCCAAGTTCGTTATGGCTGTGGGTATGGTATCGTGCTCAAAAAGGAACCGGATGCGATAGAACAGCTTCTAAACAAAATTGACTGGCGAGAATATTCCAATCTTGCTATGCACAACTGCCGCCACATATCCATGTATCACATACGACAGGCTGTGATACATGGAGGTTTCACAGATGACTGATGCAGTTCAGTTGATGCAGTCTATGATCGACAAATACGCAAACGACAACAAGTGGGCGAATGCTCCTCTTGGCGCTGTCAAATCTCTCAGTAACACGCACATCGGCGATATAGGTCAGAATTTCGTGGAGGAATGGTGTCGGTACTTAGGCATGACTTGGGAAAGTTCCGGCAGCCGCCAAAGCGCTTGGGACGCTCGCATTCAGGGTATTACTTTTGAGGTCAAAACCGCTACCGAAGACACCAATGGCAATTTTCAGTTCAATCACATCCGACACCATCGGCAGTGCTTTGTCTCGGCATCGCGCCAGATACCGTCTTGTTTGACGCCTGGCGCAAAGGCGATGTGTCCGAGGGGAAGGCAGGCCGCTTGGTCACAATGGATAGAGGTTCATCGGCTACCTTCAAATTGACGAAGAAGCGGACAGACCTGCGCCCGGTTTCTGAGTTCATAGAGCGTATTGGCGAGATTGTTGCTGCTCTCAGTTAATGTGGGGTCATAGTATAAAAATCGCGGTTTATTCCTGATGCTACCCACCCCGCCCATGCGCGTCCATGGCCGCGACCGCCGCGATTGCCACGATATCTTCGACATCGTCGCCGGCCTGTAAGACGTGCACCGGCGCGCCCATGCCCAGCAAGATCGGTCCAATCGCCTCGGCTTTGCTCAGCCGCGAGAGCAGCTTGTAAGAGATATTGGCCGCATCGAGATTGGGGAAGACCAGCACATTGGCATCGCGCACCTGGCTGAAAGGATAGCGGTCTTCGATGATATCGATCACCACTGCCGTATCCGCTTGCATCTCGCCGTCGACCAGGATATCGGGTCGCCGCGCGCGCACCTGTTCCACCGCCCGCCGCACTTTGTCGCTCTGCGGATGCGGCGTGGAGCCGAAATTGGAGAAGGAGAGCATAGCCACGCGCGGATCAATGCCCAACGTACCCGCGAAGTCATTGGCCAGGATAGCGATCTCGGCCAAAGTTTCGGCATCGGGATCGATATTGACGGTGGCGTCTGTGAAGAGATAGCTGCGCCCGTCGATCACCATCAGATAGACGCCGGCCGCCCGCGTCGCGCCTGTCCGCGTGCCGAAGACTTGCAGAGCCGGCCGGATCACGTCCGGGTATTCGTAGGTTAAGCCGCTGACCATGGCGTCGGCATCGCCTTTCTTGACCATCAGGCTGGCGTAGAAATTGCGCTGCCGCACCAGCGACCGCGCCTTGCCCAGCGTCACGCCTTTGCGCCGCCGCAGGTCATAGAGCATATCGCGATAGTCGTATTGATTGTCCGCCTCATAGTGATCAAATGCATCGGCTTGGTAGTTCAAACCCAAATTGTCGATTGTCTCCCGTATGCGCTGGGGCCGACCCATCAGAATGGGATGAGCGATGCCCTCGTCGCGGATCTGCATGGCCGCGCGGATGATCTTCGCTTCTTCGCCTTCGGGGAAAACGATGCGCTTGAGCGAGCCAGCCCGCGCCCGATTGATGATGTTCTGCCGCGCTTGCCGCCCGAGTCCCTGGCGGTTGATGAGTTCCCCGCGGTATTCGGCGATATCCAGTTGACGCCGCGCCACGCCGGATTCCATCGCCGCCTGCGCGACCGCGGGCGCCACCCACAGCAAGACGCGCGGATCCAGCGGCTTGGGAATCAGATAATCGGCGCCGAATTTGATCGACTCCTGCCCGTAAGCCATCAAGACGCTGTCGGGCACATCTTCATGCGCCAAAGCCGCCAGGGCCCGCGCCGCCGCCATCTTCATCTCTTCATTGATGCCCGTGGCATAAACATCCAGCGCGCCGCGAAAGATGAAGGGGAAGCCCAGCACGTTATTGACTTGGTTGACATAATCGCTGCGGCCCGTGCCGATGATGGCGTCCGGGCGCGTTTCCAGCGCCAGCTCCGGCATGATCTCCGGCGTGGGATTGGCCAGCACAAAGAGCATCGGATTCGGCGCCATGCCCTTGATCATGTCTTGCGTGACCGAGCCGGCGATCGACAAACCCACCAGCACATCCGCTCCCTGCAGGGCGTCGTGCAAGCTGCGCGCATCCGTCGGAATCGCGAACTCCGATTTGTAGATATTCATGCCCTCTTCGCGCTGGTGATGAATCACGCCGCGGGAATCCAGCATGAGCAGATTCTCGGGCGCCACGCCCAGCGATTTGAAGAACTTGCCGGTGGCGATCGCGCTGGCGCCGGCGCCGTTGATGACGACTTTGATGCTGCCGATGTCCTTGCCGGTGATCTCCAGCGCGTTCAGCAGCGCCGCGCCGGAGATGATCGCCGTCCCGTGCTGATCGTCGTGGAAGACCGGGATATCCAGTTCTTCGATCAAGCGCTCTTCGATTTCGAAGCATTCCGGCGCTTTGATATCTTCCAGGTTGATGCCGCCGAAGGTGGGCGCCAGCGCCTTGCAAACCTCGATGATTTCCTCCGCGCTGCGGGAGGTGATTTCGATATCGAAGACATCGACATCGGCGAATTTTTTGAAGAGCACGCCTTTGCCTTCCATCACCGGCTTGGAAGCCAGCGGACCGCGGTCGCCCAAACCCAGGATGGCGCTGCCGTTGGAGATCACCGCCACCAGGTTCGCCCGCGCCGTCATCTCGAAGACGCTCAGCGGGTCTTTGTCAATCTCCAGCACCGCTTCCGCCACGCCCGGCGAATAAGCCAGGGACAGGTGGAGTTGACTGTCCAGCGGTTTGGTGGGCGCGATCTGGATCTTGCCGGGGCGGCCGCGGCGGTGGTAGTCGAGGGCTTCTTGGCGGGTGAATGAGGCCATGGTAGGGATCTCCTTGGGAGATGGGTAGATGCTGACTGTATTTTAGCGTAAGTGCGGCGTGGGGCGAAACAAGGGGCGCCCCTGCAGTTGTCAATTCTGCGGCGGAGGGGGATGTAGGAGCGACCCATTGGACTCTGTTGAAATACTTGATTTACCCCCAGCCCAAGCCCTATGCCCCTCGGTCCCCCGTTTTCGGGGGATGCTTCCCATAAAGAGGGAGGGGCTTAAGGGATCAATACAGGTCATAAGACTCCCCTTCCCTGATGCTTCGGGGAAGGGGCCGGGGGATGGGGTAGAATTTCAACGGAGTCCATTGGGTCGCCCGCAAGCATAAATAGCACTTTGACAGCGCTGCTAATGAAGTGTGTGGGAACTATCGGTCTCGTCGGATCGTATTCAAGAAAGGTTGATCGAGATCAACCCGTTCATCGGCGGTATGCCACAATTCCCTAGCGTGGCTTTGCGGCTCGCCGGTGAATAACCAGACGGCAATCCCTTCAGTCTTTGCCACTTCAAGGGCAGGCACCATATCGCTATCGCCGGTTACTACCGCGGCGTGCGTGATGGCGCGCTTGGCGCTCAGCAAAGCGAAATCCACACCAAGCAGTAGATCAACTTGCTTCTGTTGGTAGATCGGCCGTCCTTTATTATCCCTGCCACGATACTTAACAACACCCAATCTTACGGTAAAACTAGATAGCCGCTCTAGAGCGTCGTAGAATCCGCGGCGTTTCCCGTAGAATTTTCTCTCATCGTCTGTGGGGCGATTGCTCTGGTAGGGCAAGCCATTATAATAATAAGTACGCAACAGATCCATTGGCGCTGCTGGGGTTCGCGCGCTTACCCGCGTAAGAATCTCGGAAGAAAGTTTTTCGTAATCAACCCTTACGGCATTCTTCTGGGCGACCTTCTCCAAATACGCTCCATCAACAAAAATCGCTAAGCGAAACATCCTTGATCCTTAGCTTTGGCTGCAATAAACAGGGAGGCTAGGAATTTTCGCTAGCCTCCCGCAAATTGCCTGACGAACTATCGTGAGGTCGCCAGGGAGTATTGTTACCCCACTTTACGCCAATAGACGGCATATGTCAAGCACATAAGTCAGGCCGTGTTTCTCAATCGGATAGCGCGGCCCGACCTTGCAATAGCGCACGCTTTTGGGCGAGACAAGTCTCGCCCCTACAACTGTCGTCTGATCCGGAGAGGCGCCCTACGGTATACGGTATCAGCCTAATTGCCCACAAATGATGTCGGCGAAGTCTTCCGTGCTCATGCCGTCCGCGATCTGGATCTTGCCAGGCCGCCCGCGGCGGTGATAGTCCAGCGCTTCTTGACGCGTAAATGATGCCATGTCGCTTGTCTCCCCAATTTCGTCGACAACGCGCCGCGCAGTCGGCGCGGCAAGCCCACTGTAACTATACACGATATATGTGAGGAACGAGGACTGAATACGCTCAGCAATCGCCCCGCGTCTGGACATAATCGGCGCTGACCTAGGGCAATCGCATCAAAATGATAGCGGCTGAAAAGGCGGGAATCTAAACTGAAAATCAAAACAGAGATCGCAGAGAAAAACAAAAATATCTCATTTTAGCTGTGATTGTTGGTGACAAATCGCGTTCCGCTGGTGACTGTTGCCGATTCCGGGCTGCAGATTTAGAAGAATGGTCGTCTAAACTCCTAAACTCTGTGTCGGCGGGCTGTGTCTACGCGCCCCTCTGCGCTCTCTGTGTTGAAAAATAATTTGATGCGATTGTCCTGTTTAGTCTGTCCTGTTCGGTTGATTTTTTCAGTTCTCGGTCCGGGATCCTTCACCCAAACAGCCGCGCTCGACCCGCGCCGGTCATTTCGCTCGGCGCTTAATCTGTCAGCTTATGCTATCGATTGGTGGCAACTCTCATTATCGCAGATTTAGCGGCGCGAATATAATTATCGTAACGTTTCTTCAAGTGGACAAGAAGCCGAAGCCATGAACGCATGTCGCGCCCTCAATTTGATAGCTTGTTTTCTGGATCGTTTGCCGCTCATCCATGGTTCGCGCTGGCTGATAGTGATCATTTTGCTGCTGAGCGCCGGGCTGGCGCAAGCCGCCGAAATATATGTTGATGGCGTCTCTTGTCAGTTATCGGATGCGATAGTCGCCGCGAATACGGATGCGGCTCAGTTTGGCTGCTCGGCCGGCGCCGGCGCGGACACATTGATTCTGCTGCGCGACATCAAATTGCAGTTCGGCAATTTGCCGAGCATTACCAGCGACATCACCATAGAAACCTATCTAGCGGAGGCGCTAGCCTGTGCTGGGGGCGATGACCCGAAGGACCCGCCCGATACGCCCGATGACCCTAACGAACCGCCTGATACGCCCGATGACCCGCCCGTTCCGCCTGATACGCCCGATGACCCGCCCGTTCCGCCTGATACGCCGAACGACCCGCCCGTTCCGCCTGATACGCCGAACGACCCAACTGATACGCCCAACGTTCCGACTGATACGCCAAACGACCCGACTGATACGCCGAACGACCCGACTGACACGCCCAACGTTCCGACTGACACGCCGAATGTTCCGCCCGATACGCCGAATGTCCCGCCCGATGCGCCGGATGTTCCGCCCGATGCGCCGGATGTTCCGCCCGATGCGCCGAATGTCCCGCCCGATACGCCGAATGTTCAGCAAGGCGCGCCGCCAATACCATCTCACTGCCTTCACGTCGTCGCGCGCAACGAGAATCTCTACCGCATCTCGCTGCTATACGGTATGACCGTGCGCGAGATTTCCAGCTTCAATGGCTTGGTGTCGGACGACAATTTGATTGAAGGGCAGGGGCTGATCATCCCCTACGACGAGTGCCTGCAGTATGCCGGGCTTAAAGGCTGACCGAGCGGGACAAACCCATCAACAGGCGATATATACCGAATATCACATATTTCGCTTCGCTTTTGTGCGCGCCTAATCGCGACTTGCTAGCGGCGGGGATTAGCCCAGCTTCTCGCAAATGATGTCGGCGAAGTCCTCGGTGCTGACGCCGGAACCAGCCAGGATGTCGGCGGTATGCTCGCCCTCGCTCAGCGCTTCGTAAACGGCTTTATCAATCCGGTCCGCGCTGGCCGGCAGCTTCCAGTGATGGCGCACCAACATGGCCGCGCTGAGGATGGCTGCCGTTGGGTTGGCGACGCGCTTGCCCGCGATGTCCGGCGCAGAGCCATGCACAGGTTCGGCAATGGCGACCTCTTCGCTCAAGTTAAGCGCGGGCGCCAAGCCCAAACCGCCGCCCCAAGCCGCTGCCATATCCGACAAGATATCGCCGTAGAGATTGGGCGTGAGGATGATGTCGAAGCGCGTCGGCTCTTTCACCAGCCAATAGGCTGCCGTGTCCACCAGCAGTTCATCCGTTTCGATGCTGCCGTATTCTTGGGCGACTTCGTAAGCCACGCGCCGGAACAGGCCGTCGGTTTGCGGCAGCACATTGCCCTTGTGCACGATGGTGACGCGGCTGCGCCCCTCGCTTTGCGCCAGCTGAAAAGCCTTATGCGCGATCAACTCGGTGGCGCTGCGTGTGATGCGCTTGGTCGCGGTGCCGGTATCGCCGGCATCGTCCGTTTGCTCATCGCCGATGTAGAGGTCTTCGGTATTTTCTCGCACGACAAGCAAGTCCACGCCCGCGCGCGCCGTCGGCACGGGCAAATAGCGCGTCGGGCGCAGGTTGGCATAGGTTTCCATTGATCGGCGCAGCTTGACGATGGGCGAGGAGTAGCCTTCAACCGGATAAGAAGGCGAGCTGCACGCGCCGAATAAGACCGCCTTCGCTTCTTTCGCGATGCGAACCGTTTCTTCGGGCAGCGCCTCGCCAGTCGCCTCAAAGCTGCGCCAGCCAGCCTCCGCAGGTACGATATCGAGTTCGGGGAAAAGTTGGCGCAATACGCGCGCCGCCGCCGGCACGACTTCTTGGCCGATGCCGTCGCCTTCAATCACACACAATTTCACTGCATACTCTCCTAACAGCGGTCGTCTTGCCGAGCCAATTTTTCCAAAGACAAGCAGTCTTACAAAACAAATCTATTGGCCGACGACAACGCATTTTAGGCAAGCGCAGGCGCGGAAATCGTATATCCCTTATATTGTGTCACATTCAAAACGCTTTGTCGAATTTTCGTCGTATTTTTACAGGCAGTTTTTCATCACAAAGACACAAAGCGCGCAATGTTTATTGCTTCAATTCTCTGCGCCCTCTGTGTTCTCTCTAAGTAAAATAATTTTATGCGCTTTGATTTTTCCCTGCGCATACCGGGCGCGCTTATTCACTTCTGGCGCGTAATCGCGTACAATGGGCGTGGAACAGGAAGGAATCCCCCACATTGCCGGAACTCAAACCATGCGTGAGATGCGAATCGGAATTGCCACTGTCGGAGTTTCCCCATTCAGAAAGCGCCTATTGCAAAGACTGCACCGAGGAGATTGTCAGCATCATCCGAAGCAAGTACAGCGCCATAGAGGCCGCCCACTTCCGCGCCAAGCTGCGCCGCCGCTCCCGCGAAGCCATGGAAGAATTGCGGCGCAGGATGCTCTAAAGCGGCATTATGCGCGGGGCCGCCCGGCATAGCGATTGAAACCCATGACGTCTTTCCCTTTTGCCAGAATCGCCGTATGCCCGGGATGCAAGGGCGATTGGTCCTGAAAGATATGCGCCATCGGCAAAGTCACCCGAACGGAAATGCCCAGCCGCCGTTTGTCCGAAACGTTCTTGCTCGAACGGTGCAGCAGGCGCTCGCTGAACAAGAAGAACTCGCCGGGCTGCAATTCCATATTGACCGCTTGCTCGGCATCGAAGAACTGGGGATCCGCCATGTTTTGGAATGCCATGCCCGCTTCCACTGGAATATGCGGTATTGAGCGGCGGTGCGACCCCGGTATGACCTGCACGCAAGAATTCTCGACCGTGACCTCGTCAATGGCGATCCAGGCGGAAACATTGACCGGCGGTTCCAGGGGCCAGAAGGCGATGTCCTGGTGCCAGGGGATCTCCGCGCCGCCCGGCTGCTTCAGCCAGAAATTGGTCGCCCACGCCACCAGATCCGGTCCTAGCAAGCAGGCGATGCGCTCAATGATGGCTGGGTGCGTCGCCAGGTCGTAAACGATGGCGGAGTCCATGTGTCGGGATTGTCCGCGCGAGCCTGGATTGGGACCGTCGCTCGTCAGCACCTGCGCCTCGATCGCCGCCCGTACCCGCGCCATTTCCTCCGGGCGCAGCGCCGCGTAAGGTCCCAAGTAGCCCTCGGCGACGAAGCGATCGACGTCTTCGCGGCTTAAACGATAGTTTTGTTCCGAAGCTGTCATTGCCATTCCTTTCACTGATGACTTGATGTGTTGAGAGTTCGTTCTTAGCTGACCGTCACAACGCTGCCAGCGGCGGTCTTCTCTACCAGCAAGCGCGTTGGAAAGGCATCGCGCAGTTCGTCGATATGGGTGATCACCAGGATCAAGTCAAAATCCGCTTGGATCTTGTTGATGGCCTCCACGAGCTTGGTTCGCCCCTCGGCATCTTGAGAGCCAAAGCCTTCGTCGATGAAAAGCGCGCGCAAGCGCCCGCCCGCCCGCCGCGCCAGCAACTTCGCCAGCGCGATGCGTATGGCGAAGTTGATGCGAAAGGCTTCCCCGCCGCTATACATCTCATAATCCCGCGCGCCCAGATTGTCGGCAATGGTGATATCCAGGATCTCCAGCGCGGCGCCGGCCAGGGTCTCGCGCTGTGTATTGAAGCCGATGCGCATGCGATCATCGCTCATGCGCGCCAAGAGCGCGTTCGCCTCCCCCTCCAATTCCGGGATGGCAGTTTCGATGAGCATGCCCGGCACGCCGTCGCGCCCGAAGGCGATGCGCAGTTCCTGCCGCAGGCTCTGTTCCTGCATGGCGCTGTTAAGGCGGCTCTGCAGGCGCGTTCGCGTCCCGCGCCCCGCGGCGACCGCCTTCAGTTCTTGCTGGGCGATTGTCCTGCGCTCGCGCAGGAGCTGCGCTTCGGAGCGGGCTTGATCGAGCTGGGCCCGCAGTTCGCGCTCTTGCTCGACCTGCGCTTCCAGGCCTTTGATCTCGCTCGCGCTCATTTCTATCTGCCGCTCATCTTCGCTTTGCGCGGCTCGCAGCGCCGCCAATCGCTCGCGCGTCTTGTCCCGCTGCTGCTGCGCTTCCGGCAGATTGCTGCGCGCCAATTCCAGGTTTTTTTGACGCCGGTCATAAGCGGAAAGATCCTCGAGCCGCGCTCTGTTGTCCGCATAGGATGTCTCGCTGTTGGCAAGCCGCGCACGCTGTTCTTCCAGCCCCTTCAGTTGCCGGCGCAGTTCCGGGCTAAAACTCGCCCCTTCGAGCTGCGCTGCGACCTGCGCCAGCTGGCCCCGCGCGCTGCGCAAATCGTCCTCCGCCGCGCGCGCTGACGCCATCTGCTCGCTCAATGCGCCCTTCCGCTGCTGCAGCGCCGGCAAATTCTTGAGTTGCAGCGCCCATTCGTCGACTTCCTGCTGTTTTGACAGGCGGTCGTCGTCGACGCGCCGGATCTGGTCGAGGCAATCGCGGTATTGCTGGCGCTTGGCGTCGCGCGCGTCGGTCAATTGCGCCAGGGTCTCGTCGCGATGGTCTGCGCTCATGACCTGTCCACATAGCGGGCAGGCGGCTCCCTCCGCCGCATTCATTCTCTCCAGGCGCTCCAGACGCTCATTGAGCGCTTGACCATCGATCCGCAATTGATCCATTTGATCCCGCAAGGACGAGCGCCGCGCCGCGAGCGCTTGGAGCGCTTTTGTCGCTTCATTGCGCCGCGCGTTCAGGTTTTCCAGCTTGGCGAGTTCTGTCGTTATGGCATCCAGATCGCCTGTTTCCCCAGCCTGGATACGCGCTTCCAACTGCTTGATACGCGCTTTCCAGACCTCGCCTTCGCTTGTCAGCTTGGCTTCTTGGCTTGCCAATGCCGTTTCCAGCTTATGGATCTGGGCATCCAGGGCTTGCTGCTGGGACAAGCTTTCGGCGATTGCGCTCTGGTTTTCGCGCGCGGCTCGCAACTGTTGATAGCCCGATTCAATCGCGTCCGCGCCGGCGATGATCTCTTGATAGCCGGCGATTCTATCACCCTGCCGCGCAATCTCCGCCTTTGCCGCCTCCATTTCGACGCGGCGCGCGGCGATGCGGCGCTGCAACTGCTTGCTGTTTTCGCCTTCGCGCAGCAGCAGCGCTGACGAATTTGCCAATTTGTCGTAACGCGCGCTGATGCTATCCAGCGTAGCCTGCGCCTCATCAAGCGACTTTGTCAGCGTTTCCAGCGCATCCCGCAGTTGTGGCTCGCGCGAGATCTCTTCGTCGACTCGCCTGATATCGTGCTCGAGGATGTTGATCTCTTGCGCGCTTTTGCTCAGCTCGCCTTTGACAGCCTCCTCATAAACGGTCCATTCGTCCAAACCGAGAATCTCGGCCAGGATTCGTTTTCGTTCAGCGGGCGTCTTCAGCGTGAAGGCATCGGCGCGCCCTTGGCGCAAAAAAGCTGAGTGCGCGAAGGTTTCATAGTCCAGCCGCAGGATTTGATTGAGCTTGTCCTGGCAGCGGCGGATGCCCCCTGCCGAAATACGACGGGGACCTGCATCCGCGTCCCAGACGAGCAAATCAAGCGAGCCGCGTCTGCCGCGCCCGGTCCGCGCCCGTCGCCGCGCCACGCGATAACGCAGGCCGTCTTGCTCGAAGTCGAGGCTGACCTGCATCTCGCGCTGACCCTGGTGAATCAGGTCATCCTCGCGCCGCGCCCGGGCTTTGCCCCAAAGCGCCCATGTGATCGCATCGAGCAAAGACGATTTGCCCACGCCGTTGTCCCCGCTGATGCAAGCCAGGTCGATGCCCTCAAAACTGATGGGCTTGGGCGCTTGATAGGCTAGGAAATTGCTTAGTTCCAGGCGCTTCGGGACCACCTAGGCTTTCCTCGTTCTAGTGTCATATCCACAGCCGCTCGGCGCTTAACCGGCGGATTGTCAACAAGAATGCCGCGCTCACCAAAAATAACAAGCCCTCGGCTTGAATTTGCATGGGTGTTTGTTCAATGTGTGAAGTATAACGCCTGTGTCGAGCGCATTTCAAAGCATTCTCTGCTACAATCAGCGCCATCACTGGACTAGGAGCCGCCCATGCTCACCGCGCTCTACGATGGTCGCTGCATCATCTGTCAATCGACGCGCGGAACCATTAAAGCGCTCGACTGGCGGCAGCGCGTCAGATTCATTGATTTGCAGGACCGCGACGCCTGGCAATGGCGGTTTCCCCAACTGAAAGATGCTGACTTGCTGGGCGAAATCCACGTCATTGATGAGCGCGGCGCGGTATTCGCGGGTTTATACGCCACCCGCCGCATGCTGCGCGAATTGCCTCTCGGCTGGCCGATTTGGCTGCTGCTGCATGCGCCAGGCGCGGACAAGCTGGGCGCCGCCTTGTATCGTTTCATCGCCCGGCGCCGTTACCGCATCAACCGTCTCTTGGGCAAGCCGACGCCCGATTGCGATGAAGATTGCGATGATGGCAGCTGCGATATCACGGTTTGAGCCGGCAAAATCAAACTCTCATTTTTCCGGGTATACCCAATAGCGCCGCGTGAGCGCGCCGCGCCCATTGTCGATTCTGTCCGCCAGGACTCCGCCATTGGCTTCGATAATTTTCCAGGAGCCTATATTGTCATCATCGCAGGTGATCAGTATATCAGCGATGCCGCGCTGCCGAGCCTGCTCAATCGCCAATTTGCACAGCAGCGAACCATAGCCTTTACGCCGTTGAGAAGGGCGGATCTTGTAACCGAGATGCCCGCCGAACAGTTTCAAGCTCTCGTTCAGATGATGACGTAAGGACAGCTCGCCCAAATAGCCGGTATCCTTCGAGATCAACCAATACTGCGTGGCTGGGACCATGCCCGCCAGCGGCTCCGTTTCCGCCTGACGCAGCGCCAGCAGAAACTCGTCGAAGCGCTGCCGCAGGATCTCCGGATGCCAGGTCGGCTCTAGGTTTTCCGCGATGTACTCATACACCGCGTCAATATAGCTGTCCTTGCGCGCGGGGGACGGCAGCTCGAGGAAAGCGGGTTCTGGTGTCATTGCGGCAGGACTTGGGGTTCGCGCCAGGGGGCTGCCGCGCTTGGTCGTCCATCGTCCAGCAACTACTGGGAATCCCCGCTGTCCTTCCGTTGGAGAGGAAGGCTGGGGGGCGGTCGGCACTGATTTTAGGCGCTGCCGCCGGCTTCTTGCGCCGCCTCGCCCTCGGCAGTATTGACTTCGGCAGCGTCTTCCGGATCGTCTTGATCTTCCCAACTGATGATCCAGATACAGGCGCCGGCAACCAGCACGGTGGCGACGATCAGCGCGATCCACTGCGACGTTTCCAAGCCCACGTTACGCGCTTCGTATACCAGCAAGGCGACCATGCCACCCGCCAAGACCACCCAGGCTGAAAAGCGCGGATGGCTCATAACCCATTTGAGACCGGGAATGTTTTCCATCTGACAAAAGTCCTCATACCGGATACTTGATTCTAAGTATAGCGTCTAAGCGATTATGGCGACAAGTCTGAAGCTGTTTGCCCTGCTGACGCCCCGAGGTTGCGCGCTCGGCTCGGCGGGCGTCCGCGAGCTGCTGAAATGTTTACGCGATTCTTGCGAACGCTCGCTTTTCAATCTGCGTATAGCCCATAGACAAAGACCGACAGGAGCGCATGACGATGAGCAAGGAAAAACGCAAGGTTGAGTGGGCATTTGATTTTGAGGAGATGGGCAGCCGTTTCAGCCAATTCTTTTCGGAAATGATCGGCGGCGATGTTGAGGTAAAGACCGCCAACTTAATCACGCCGCGGAATGAGGCTGAATCCGCAAGCGTGGAAATAAACTTCTCGGTGGGCAGAGCCAGCCTGAACGCGCTGGCGCCGGACAGCGACAATCTCTTCGAGGCGCAGATAAACTATATCGGCGAATATGAATTCGAGGTCAAGGGCGGGTCCGAGCGTTCCATAAGTTTGCGGCAGCGGGGGCAATTGCCCAAGGACATCGGGCGCGTCATCGGCAATAACAAGGACCTGCATTGGGATATCGCGCTTGCCCCAGGCATCCCATATCGGCTGCGCATGAAAGGCGGCGTCGGCGAAACCGATATCGACCTAAGCCATCTCCTGGTCGATGACATCCGCTTGGAAACCGGCATCGGCAAGATCGCCCTGACCTTGCCGGCGCAGGACGCGCCGATCGCGGCCAAAGTCAGCGGCGGCATCGGCAAGACCGATATCGTGATCCCAGACGGCAGCTTCGGCAAGCTCGACATTGACGGCGGCGTCGGCGAAGTCATCGTCAAGGTGGCGCCGACGGCGGCGGTTCAGCTCAAAGCCAGCGCGGGAATGGGCAAAGTCGACCTGCCCGAGCCCTTCGCGCAGGTCGAGGGCGCGGGACATGGGATAGGCTTGCATGGCATTTGGCAGACAGCCAACTTCAAGGGAGCCGAGGAAAGGACCGTTGTCGAATTTGACGGTGGAATCGGCAGCTTTCAATTGCAGTTTTTCGATGTGCTATAAGCCGGCGAATGGATTAAAGGCATTCGTCCGCGCTTTACGATGCCGCTGCCGCCGCGTCTTCTGGTGGCGGCAAGCCATCTTGCACCATCTTGACCAACATCTGCGTCAATTGATTGGTCGCTTTCTCAACGGTCAGGTCGGGGCAGATGACGGCGATTTCATGGCTAATCATTTTTATCAGGCGTCCCTTCAGCTTTGTCTCGACCGCCGTTAACTTGTCGCTCTGTTCGCGCCAAAACAGATCGCGCAATGCCTGCGCCATCGCCATCGGTTCGCGGGTTTGTATTTGCTTCTGGATTTTCGCCTGGCGCGCGCGATAGTCGTCGGACAATTCGCAGGGCGGCTCGGCGAAGACCTCTTCGATGATGGTCAGATCTTCGATTGCCGGACGTATATTCATGTCGTTCGCCGCGTCGACGGGGATCATCACCTCGCCGCGCTCGCCGACCAACTTCATAATGTGATAGGCGCGCGTCTTGCCCTGCAGGGTCAATTTCTTCTTGCCAACAACCGTACCTGCGCCGTAACGGGGATGGATAATCTGGTCACCATTTGCATACATAAGCGTTCTCCCCTAATGTTTGACTTCTTGTCTTTCTTCAGCCATGTTCATGTCGGGCGGTTCAATCGCTCGCGCGGCGAGCCGCCGCTTGCCAAGTTCCCCTGATTGTCTGTCACCTGCTTTCTTCTACGAATGCGCCATGTTTCTCGTAGCGTCCGCCCGCTTCGTTCTCGAAGATCTGCCTGCATTTTGATACACTTTGCACAAAGCGAAGCCTCAACAGGCTGCGCAAAAGTTGTGACAACGACGGACATAAAGCGGGGTCCAAGATCGACAGCCCGCTCTTTTTCTTTACAAGTTTTGTGGTCACATGCCGAGGAATGCTGTGGATATTGAGGGAAATTAGATAGAAAGATTCTGTTCGATAATTGTTCACTCGCTCAGTATACCACGCGAGCCGCATTTTTCCAACTGCGACAGAGCGCCTCAGGGCAATCGCATCAATTTTTTTCACCACCGAGGGCGCCGAGATAAACCGCTTGACTGCCAAATCGGGGGGGAAATGACATACCATGTCGCCCAGAAATTCCGCGCCGTTTGCTTTGACAAACGCGCTGACTTGGACTAGAATCAAGCGCAATCCGCAATTCTCGCCTCTGAGATTGGTTCAAGGAGCTTATGATGTTTCGAGTTGCGTCGACCATGATTGAAATATTACATAACATTACCCCCCCCCCCCCCCCCCCCCGAATATTTGTTCTAATTTCACTCTGCTGCTTTCCCGTTTCACTCAGTCTTTTGCCACTGCAAGCCCAAAACGCCCCGCCCCCGCCCACCAATATCCGCTTCAGCGGTCTCACAAGCAGCAGCGTCGTCCTGCACTGGAATAAATCTCCCGGCGCCACCAGCTACGATGTCTTCGGTCCCGGCGGCTGGGTTGATGCCGGCGATGTCGACAGTTATGCCTTCACGGGTCTTGTTGCCGATGATTTACAGGAACTGGGTGTCCGCGCCAAAAACGCCGGCGGCACTTCCGCTGGGCGCTTCTCCTTCATCTACACGCTTCCGCTAACCGGTCCCCCTGTGATTAGACTTCCGGTACCGCCGAGGAACCTCTACGTTAGCGACATCACGCATAACAGCGCCGTCTTTCGCTGGACGAGGTCTTACAACGCTACCAGTTACGAAGTTACTGGCGGCGCGCTCAGCCGCTGGGTCAACATCGGCAATGTCAATAGCTATACCTTCATCTGCCTGGCTGGCAATACGCAGTATAGGCTTGAACTCCGCACCAAAAATAGCGCCGGCCTTACCGGGCCAAATTACCATACCTTTACCACTCTCTCGGACCCGCCCGGCACGAACCGGTCCGCCGCCTGCGATCCCAATCCCAGGCAAAAATCAAAGCGAGAGCCCACCGCCACGCCCACCTTCACGCCCAGCCCCAAGCCCACGGTCCAGACGCTCAAGCAGCTGCCGCCGGAGATCCAAGTCAATAACTGGCTCGATGGCGCCCAGGGCCGCCGCGTCGGCAGTGCCGAAATCGCCCAGCCCGATATCATCGCGCAGGGCGTCTTGGACGCCGTCGATGTCTTCGGCTATGTGTCGCCCGGCGTCGAAGTCTGTTTCTCCGCTCATGGGCGCATCGTCTTCCTCGACGCCGCCTACGCGCCGCGGCGCGCCTCCGACCTGGGGACCTATCAGCGCGCTGGGCGGACCTGCGCCCTGATTGACCGCGCCGGCACCGTCGTCCTGCTGCGCGGCGACGGTCCGCCACCGCAGGAGCCTCAGCTGCCCCTGCAAAACACGCCGCCAGCCAACACAAATCCAAACCCAGGGCGCGGCTTGGGCGACTGCGAGGTGCAGCCTTTTGCCAACCTCAAGGTGCGTCAAAGCCCGCCCGATGGCTTGGTCCTGGGCGTAACCGCCAGTAGGGACTGGCTGCGCGCCAGTGACAAACGGGCGGGTTATTTCAAAGTCGCCATCTGGCAGATCGAGGGCTGGATCAGCGGCGATTATGTCAATACCCGCGGGGATTGCGGCGCTTGAAGGTTCTGTTTCTTGTGGGGACGCGGGCAATCGCAGCAGATGTTATAAGCCCCGAAGGGCGCGCAGACACTGACCTTTGGGGAGGGGTGATGAGCTGGGCGTGAAAACAGATTATGCGCAATGCGCCTAGACACCCCAATATGCGTCGGGTCTGCGGTCTTCAAATACGGGGATGGTCCGCCTGACGCGATCGACCTCAGCCAAATCGATTTCCGCGGTCAAGAGGCCTTCATCTTCGCCGCCTTCAATGAGCGTCTGGCCCCAGGGATCGACGATCATCGAGCGCCCGCCGAAGACCGTTCCGCCGGTCTCGCCGCAAGCATTGACCGCGGCGACATAAGTTTGATTCTCGATCGCCCGCGCTTTGAGCAGCGCGCGCCAATGCGCGACGCGCGCCAGGGGCCATTCGGCGCATAGCAGGATTAGCTTGGCTTTGTCCTGCACGGCGTAACGCCGGAACAACTCCGGAAATCGCAGGTCGTAACAGATCGCAAGTCCTGTCATGCCCCAAGGCATATCCAGCGCGGTCGGGCTATCGCCCTCGCCCAGCCACAGCTGCTCGTCAAACAGGCGGAAGAGATGTATCTTGCGATAGACGCCGGCCAGTCGCCCATCCGCCGCGTGCAGCGCCGCGCAATTCAACGCCGCGCCATTGGCTCGCTCCAGCGCTGAGCTATAGATAGCGATGCGGTACTCCTCCGCCAGGGCGGAAAGGCGCGCGAAGCTGCCGGCGTTTAACTCGTCCGCGTAGTCCGCGGCTTTTTCCAGGTCGTAGCCGCTGGTCCATAGCTCGGGCAATAGAACCAGGTCGGCGCCGCTTTGCGCTGCCCGCGCGATAAGCCCTTCCGCCCTGGCGAAATTCTCGTCGACTTGCCCCAGCGCGATGCGCATCTGTCCCAAGCTGATTGATATTTTTGCCATGGCGCACCCCTTATAAGCCTCAGCCGAGTGTAGTTTGAAACTTGTCCCAAAGCAAGAAACTGCCAGCGAAGGCACGGGGCTTTGCCGCATTCCGCGAGAATCATGGATTTTCCTCGTGCCTGAATAGGCGACTTTCACTGATTTCATCCCGTTTTCTCAACCTCGGCTCATATCTTGCTGATTGAATACGGCGATAGCGTTTAGAAAGGAGGCATCAAAGCAACAGGTAAAACATCGCCGAGCTCTGACCAGGGGCTTAGCTCGTGGACATGCACGTAAATTTGTTGCGCGATGCACAACCTTGTTGTGGCTGTTGCATTTTGCTTTCTCATATCAGCCTTGGTAGCCCAAGCGAGCCGACAAGGAGCCGGCGACGCGCATGACAACCGCGCCGAATTCGTCGATTCTTTCCAGCGTCACGCGCCCGGCCGGCCCGCTGATGCCGATTGCCCCAACGAGCGCGCTCTGGTGATCGGTGACCGGCGCCGCCACACAACGCACGCCATAATTGTACTCTTCGTCATCGATGGCGTATCCGCGCTTTTTGGTTTGCGCCAACTGCGCCTCCAGGGTCGAGCGGTCGGTGACCGTGCGGTGCGTGAAGGGCGTCAAGTCATCCGGTATGCGACTGTCGCCGAATGCCAGCAGGATTTTGCCCAGCGCCGTGCAGTGCAAGGGCGAAAGCGTGCCAATCTCCGATTCCACGCGCAGCGCAGCCGTCGACTCCACCTGGTCGATATAGAGCGCTTGGCGCTGCGCCAGAATCGCCAGATGCGCGCATTCGCCGGTTTTGTCCACCAATTCGTGCAAGTAGGGGCGGGCATGATCCCGCAAGGTAATGCGGTTTAACAGATGTTGCCCCAGCGTGACCAGTTGCGGTCCTAGCAAATAGCGCGCGGTGAGCTGGTCTTGTTCGACGAAGCCGTATTTCGCTAACGTATGCAAGAGGCGCGAGGCGCTGCTCTTGTCGATCGCGAGCTGTGTGGCGACCTCGGTCGTGCCCATGCCGTTGCGTGTATGCGCCAGCAAGTTCAGGATTTTCAAGCCCCTCGCCAGCGATTGAATCTCTGCCATGTCAATATCTCAATATATGCAACCAATGTTGCATAATAAGCAACAAAACTTGACTGTCTTCATTCTTGCTTCTCATTAGTTGACAATTATAAAACACTGTTGTAAATTAAGCAACATACGCTTCATTTTTCTCGGCTTACTTGCAAGTGACGCTTGCATTCGCGTAGAATTTGAGGAGGTGAGGATGGCAAAATGAGTCCGCACATGCTTTTCTGCTAATCACAAGTCATGATGGAGAACAGGACATGTTGAACAAACGTTTGCTAGGCGCTTTACTCTTTATTTTAGTGGCGAGCCTGCTTGTCACGCCCGCTCTCGCGCAAGACGACTTGATGGGCGATTTCACGGTTTCCCATTACTTCGGCGGCTTTGGCGGAGAATACATTGAGGAGATCGTTGACGAATTCATCGCCGCCAATCCCGGTTTAATGCACGCCGAAAGCCCGGTTGATCATGAGCAGTTCAAAACATCAATCCTGGTGCAGCTGGCTGGCGGCAACCCGCCCGATACCTTCAGCTATTGGGCAGGCGCGCGCATCCAATTCGTTGTGGACGGCGGACGCTTGCAGCCGATTGATGACGTTTGGGAAGCCAATGACATGGGCTCGCAATTCCCGCAGGCTGTCATCGACAACGCCGTCACCTATGACATGCACAAGTACGCGCTGCCATTGACCTTGCACTGGGTTGGCATGTTCTATAACACGGCTCTCTTTGAAGAGGTCGGCGCCATGGTCCCGACTACTTGGGACGAGCTGGTCGACGCCGCCGAGAAGTTCAAGATGGCGGGCATTCCAGCCTTCGCTTTGGGTTCGATGAATCGCTGGCCCGGCCAATTCTGGTTCGACATGATCTTGCTGCGCACGGCCGGCAACGACTATCGCAACGACCTGATGAGCGGCGAAGCCTCCTACACCGACGAAGAAGTCGCGCGCGCATTCGGTTTGTGGAAAGAATTGGTTGACGCCGGTTACTTCTATCCCGATGCCAACGCTTACGACTGGGACGAAGCCGCTAATCAAGTCGCCAATGGCGAAGCCGCCATGACCCTGATGGGCACCTGGATCGGCGGACATTACGCCGGGCTGGAACTGACACCAGGCGAAGACTTCGACTATTTCTCCTTCCCGACCATTGACGAAGATGTTCCGCGCGCTTCGCTGGGTCCCATCGATACCTTCGTCGTTTCAGCCGATGCCGCCAATGCCGATGCCGCCAAAGCCTTCATCGCGCACTTGACCGACCCGGATATTCAGGCGAAATTCGCGCTGGGCGCCGGCAACCTGGCGCCGAGCTTGCGGGTCGATACCAGCATTTACAACGATGTTGTCGCGCGCATCGCCGCGGAAATCGCCGCAGACCCGGTCTTCGCCTTCAACTATGACCTGGCGACGCCGCCGCCGGTCGCCGAAGTCGGCTTGAATTCCTTCAGCGAATTCATGGCGAACCCGGGCGACTATGAAGCCATGCTGGAACGCGTCCAGGCGGACGCCGCCGCCGAATTCGCCGGCATGGAATAAACAGTCGGCGAAGTTGAAAGGCTGGTTCGCTTCTGGTCGATACTATGGGCGGGACTTGTCTAGCTGTCCCGCCCCTTCTAGGAATTTCCAACTTGGAAAAATGTAGGGGCGATTCTGTGAATCGTCCGCTTTCGCGCAGCGAATGTCTTCGGGCGGCGCACCATGTCGCCCCTGGATTTATCGCTGTAGAGGAATTCGAGCCAAGGGGGGAATAGCGATGCTAAGACGCCACCCCTGGATCATCCCAGCCAGCTTCCTCATTTTGCCGCTGCTCGTCTATTTCACATTTGTCATTCTGCCCACGCTCAATTCGCTTTATTACTCCTTCACTGATTGGGTCGGCTACGGCGATGACTTCGATTTCGTCGGCTTGGCGAACTTCGAAAAGATCTTCACAGACCGACTCTTCGGCAATGCCATCAAAAACACCGCGATCTGGCTTGTACTGGCGATGACCGTGCCGACCGGTTTTGGACTGGTCTTGGCGCTGGCGCTGCAAGGCAAACGGCGCATCAACACCATCTACAAATCGCTCTTTTACCTGCCGATCTGCCTATCGCCCATCATCATTGGCATCATCTGGGTCTGGCTCTACAGCCCCAAGCTGGGCATCGTCAATATCTTCCTGCGCGCGCTGGGCCAGGATCATCTGGCGACGGCTTGGCTGGCAAACCCGAACACGGCGCTCTACGCTGTGTTTGTCGCCTGGGCATGGCAGCAGACGGGCTTGAATATGGTCATCTTTCTGGCCGGGCTCACATCGGTGCCAACTCCGCTGGTCGAGGCGGCAAAAGTGGATGGCGCCAACTATTGGCAGACGCTGCGGAAAGTGGTCATCCCCATGCTGCGCCCGGCCACGGTCGTTGTCTTCGCGCTGACAGCCATCAACGCGTTGAAAAGCTTCGAGGTCATTTGGGTCATGACCATGGGCGGTCCTTTCAACAAGTCGGATACGCTGGCTGTCTTTATGTACAGCGAGAGTTTCCGCAAGTTCAAAATGGGCTATGGCAGTTCCGCCGCCGTGGTCTTATTTGTGATGACCATGGTAATCATCGTGCTTTATTTTCGCCAGACATCCGCCGCCGAGGAACTCTATGATTAGTCGCCTGGACGCCCATGCTCCCGCCCCGGCGCCCATCAAGCGGAAGCCGCATCGCCGAGCCGCGTGGACGAAGCGACTAGGCAATGCGCTGCTCTATGCGCTGCTGACGGTCTTGTTGATCTTGTTTATGACGCCGGTCTACGGCGCGATCGTCACCGCTTTCAAATCGGCGGCGGAGGTGTCCACAGGCGGCTACTGGACGCCGCCAAATAGTTTGGCGACGGAGAACTTCGCCCGCGTCATGGATCCGGAAGACGGCAACCTCGGTCTCTATCTGCAAAACTCGCTCTTGCTGACGATCCCCGCTTCCATATTCTCCATCGCGCTGGGTACCCTGGCCGGTTATGGGCTGGGCAAATACAGCTTCAGGGGCGATGCCCTGCTCTTCATCTTTATCGTGGCGGGCATGTTCCTGCCGCCGCAGATCGCGCTGATACCGGTCTTCCGCCTGATGAACGACATCGGTCTTTACGACACCATCACTGCCGTCATCGTCATTCATACCGCTTTTGGCATCCCGATTTGCACGCTGGTCATGCGCAATTTCTTCCAGATCGTGCCCAACGCCCTGCGCGAAGCGGCGCTGATTGACGGCGCAAACGAATACAAGATTTTCTTCCGCATCATGCTGCCGCTGACGCTGCCGGCGCTGGCGGTGCTGGCGACCCTGCAATTCACCTGGATCTGGAACGATTTCCTCTGGCCCTTCATCCTGACGCAGAAAGCCGACAGCCGCACCATCATGGTCGGCATCCTCAATTTGACCGGGCAATATACGGTTGACTGGGGCGGTCAAGCGGCGGCCAGCTTGATTGGCTCGCTGCCGACGCTCTTCATTTTTGTGTTTTTCCAGCGCTACTTCATTCGGGGTTTGACGCTGGGCGCGGTGAAGGGGTGAGATTCCAGGTTAGGGTTATGCTCCGTAATCTTTCGTTGTATTCTGTGTGAAGTGTTGCTTACCGACTCAAATCACAAGGGTAGCTAACGGATGGATTTCGAGGCACTCAAGACAAAACTGTATGAAAATAACGCGCTAAGCGAGAGCGACGAGATACAAGAGGGTATCGTTGATCGTATTGAACCAGAATATGCAGACGCTTGGCCGGCAGGGATTCACCCGCATTTGCGTATTGAACTCTTAAAGACTGGTCAGAAACCTTACCGGCATCAAGCAGATGCCATGGCACTTGCGATGCAAGGGCAAGATGTAGTACTGGAATCACCTACTGCCAGCGGCAAAACTTTAGCGTTCACTGTCCCTCTTCTCAATGCTCTTCTGCGCAATCGCCATGCGCACGCAATGATGGTTTTCCAAATGAATGCCTTATCGTTCGATCAGTTAAGCAAAATTCGCGAACTCGCCGAACCGCTTGGAATTACCGTAGAAGAGTATCACGGTGGTGTATCAGACGCGCAAAAACGCAAAATTCGAGACAATCCGCCACGAATACTATTGACTAATCCCGAATACATGAACAACCCGTTCTTAGGCTGGCGGAAACAGCACTGGCACGGATTTCTGAGCAATCTCTACTTCATAGTCCTTGATGAGATGCATCTGTACTACGGATACTTTGGTAGCAACATGGCTCTCTTGATGCGGCGGTTCTTGCTGTATCTTCAGAAACAAGGCGCATCACCTCAGATCTTCCTGTCCACTGCAACCTGTGCCAATCCACTGGCACTCGCCAACGACCTAACTGGCCGCAATTCAGAGCTGGTGCAAGCGCGCAATGCGATGCGACCGAAACGCAACTTTCTGTTTGTTAAACCGTCTATTAGCGAAGACAGATATTGGAAACATTTTCGGCAACGCATTGAGAATGCGACCCTCAGCCTGCTTGAACAAGATCGTCGTGCTTTGGTGTTCTGCCCCACTATTCGATTTCTTAGCGATGCGTTCAAGAACTGTCAGCAAGAGATGACAAAAAGAAATCGGGACGGGTCGCTACTTGCGGAGTTTCATGCAAAGCTCTTGGACGACAAAAAACTTGAGACTCAGAAGAACATCAGATCAGGCAAGCACAAAGTCGTGCTGACGACCAATGCGTTAGAAGTAGGACTAGATGTAGGCGGTTTGGACGGTATTGTGCTGGCAGGTTTCCCGTCGAATCTTATGTCCGCTTGGCAACGAATTGGGCGAGCTGGTCGGGCCTCGAAAAGCGACGCATTCGTTCTCTTCTATGCTATGGACGACCCATTTGACAACTTTTTCGTTAGCAATTTCAATTCATTCCTAGAAAAACCGCTGGACAATATTGTTGTCAATTCGGCAAATGAACAGTTGATCGAGCGACACATTGAATCCCTTCTGGATGAGATCGATTACAGTCTCCAACCGGAAGACGAAAAAATACTAGGTAGCGCATTCTACTATGCTGCGCTTAAGGAACTTGAACATCACAAGGAACGTGAACGCTCAAGAAGGCACAGGCGGCGTAGAGGATCGCGCAATTCACCTCAATGGAAACTCTCCGCAAAGGGAATCCGTGGCGACAACAGCAGGCATTTTAGTTTAGTAGTCGACGGCGAAACGCTCTGGAAAAACATACCCGACATTTGGCGGTTTCGTCATACATATCAGGATGCAATAATCACCTTATCTGGAAGGCGATACTGTGTAGTTGAAACCCGAACTGGCCGAAATGAAAACCAGATCCTCCTAGAGGAAGAGCCAGAAAATCTAAGGACAGAGGCGATATTTCGCACCTACATAAACCCCGATGAGGATTATTCCGATAGCCGCGAATACGGAGACTTTCGCATCTTTTATGGTGAAGTGGACATTACTTTGAAGTTCGATGGGTACAGTCTAGTAGATGAAAAAACGGATGCAGTGATAGATAGAGGAGGTGAGCCCGACTATCATGAACGCGACAAGCTGCACGCATTTTGGATAGAAATTGGCGGTGAATCTAGAAATAAAGCCGGGATTAACGCCTTTCTGCAGATACTTCGCGTTGGTGCGTTGCCCGTAGTGCCTGCCGATCGTTTCGACACTAGCACGTTTGCTAGACTCGATGAAGACACTGTTTTCATCTACGAAAACTACAGTGGCGGAATCGGCATTGCCAAAGGGATCTTTGATGCTTGGAACACGGCACTTGAAGAAGGCATAAAAGTCGCAAAAAAGAAGTGTTGTAAAATGGGTTGCCCGGAGTGCATAAAGCCTGCCAAATCATGGGACTCGGGCAACGCAGAAATCGACAAAGTGGCAGGAATCAAACTAGCGGAAGAAATGCTTGCCGCGTATCGCCAAGCAACATAATTACGGATTCCAACGTTGTCGAGTGTTGCTATTGTTTCTATTATTCACTCCGCCCGCATCTGCCGCGCCGCCCGTTTGAAAGTCCCATGCTGCTGCGGCGCTTTCGGCTGTATTGACAGAGGGCGGCTGAGATTATATGCTATGAGCAGATATTGTGGAGGGTCGCATGGCTTTCGGGGGACGTAAAATCACGAACATGTATCATTTTCCTAGTTACAGTATTCTCGACGGTTTTGCGAGTCTAATTGATTTCAACCGTTCAGAATGCAGTCAGTATACTGACGAATTGCTCTCTCGCTCAGACGCAGACGCAATGAACGCCGATTGGGAAGCGGTGATTGAAGATATTTGGTGGGCGATAAATGATTATGAAAGCCGCGATACTGATAGGATGTAAGGATGAGCGGACAGCAGGCGGCTGATAGTGATTCTGAAATCGAAGAGCATTCAGCAAAACAGATATCCCTGCCACGGGAAGTTATCGAGAGTCTGCCAGAAGAATTGCGGGATGAGTCTCCTGAAAAGATAACTGAATACTTTCTAAGCGTGGAACGAATCCGCAGTCCGATTATTCCCCCTTGGTTGCTTAATCAATATTCAACTGAAGTTCAAAAGATTATCGTTGGCGAAGTGCCTGAACGTCGACGCCATCGGACGAAATTGGAAAGCCGCCGGCAAATCCTGTCTTTCACCCTCGATATGCTTAAGTTGCTCGCCGCCTTTATTTCAGTAGTCCTCCTAATTACTGGAAGCATTGAAATCATCAAATCGGGCCAGAGCGTTGAGGGATTGCTTGGAATTGGCGGTACTGTTACGCTGGTTGTAGGCGCATTTCTTTACACGGATCACAATAGACGCAAAGACAAAAATGAAAGCAGTGCTGAAAAAAACCAGTCTAATCCAAAGTTGCATGACGGTAACAAAGCAATCCAAAGATAATGCTATTCATTTCACCCCGCCCGCAGCTGCGGTGCCGCTTTCGGCTGTATTGACAGAGGGCGGCTGAGATTATATGCTATGGGCAGATGTTGTGGAGGATGACATGGCTTTCGACAGACGCAAAATCGCTAATTCTTTCTATTTGCCCAAGCGCCCATTCCTGCATGGGATTGCCAGCTTGTTAGATTTCACTCGTTCGGAAAGCGACGAATTTGCTAAGGAAATTCTTGCTCGATCGGATGCGGACGCTATGCGCGCCGATTGGGAGGCAGTAGGCGAGAGCCTGGGCTGGGCGATCAAAGAATACGAGAAAGAACTTAGGGAGAAAGGCTTAACTGAATCAAAATCCGCCAAATAAGCCGGGCTCACCCCGCCCGCAGCTGCCGCGTCAGCAAGCCGATCACCAGCCGAATCAGCGAAAACGGCAGCAGCACCGGCAGCAGCAGCTCCACCAGCACAGTCGACCCAATCGCCAGCGCCAAACGTAGATTGGCGACATCAAGCGTCAATTCCGTCGCGCCTTTTACCTCGTCCAGCGCCGCGCTCAGGTAGTCGATATTCAATCGCTGCAGCATGATCATGAGCAGGAAATAGAAGGCGACAAAAGCCACCGACGAGGTCATGGCGATGCTGCGGAAGGGCGCAAACGCCCCAATGCCCACGCCGACCATGCCGAACATCAAGGGTTCCAGCACCAGCCGCAGCATGGATACCAGCGTCATGGCGATGATCAGCAGGTAGGTGCCCGGTCCAGATTCGCGCAGGGGGAACAAACCGGCGTAGTGCATGATGATCAATGGCGGCCCGAATATCGCGGCGCCTTGCACGATCAAGATCAGGTCGTCCATCTTGCGCCAGAGCGCCGCGGCTACCTTGCCCAAGAAGATCTGATCCAGCGACATCGGCGTCGACATCAATAGCTGCATGGTGTTGTTGCGGATTTCGTCAGCCATGACCGCGGCTGAATTCGCCGCGATGGAAAAGAGCGCGCGCAGGTAGAAAATCATGCCCACCGGGATGACCAGCACGGAAACCACGATTACTGTGGTCGCCAAGTCCGTGATGAATGGGAAAAAGATCCCCAGCAAGAGCGCCGCCAGCCAGAAGCCGCAGATATAGAAGATAGGCTCGAACTCAGGCGGCAAGGTGCGCCAATATAGACCCAGATGACGCCGCACAATGGGGTTGGTGGCACGCGCCCAATAGGGCAGGTTTTCCATGGGCGAACGCTCGTCAGAGCGGATTCTGTCGATGGCGCGCTGTCGTGGCGTGGCGTCTGCGGTCATGGCGCGCTATTGGGGATTAGGGAAGCTGATGCCGCGATAGATTGCCGCCAGCGGCAAGTCGCAGCCCAAGTCTTCCAAGCGCGCGATGTCTGCCATGCTGTCGAAACTCTGCTGCAGCCAGCCATCTTCAAACGCGAAGTATTCTTCGGCAGTAAATAAATGAGGATGGGGGAAGCTGCGCAAGCGCTCTACTGCCATTTTCGACCCTGGACCTTTCTTCATTCCACGTCATTATAGCACGAAGCAACGGCTTCCCAAATCAGCGCCCAGCAAACGGGATAGCAGCAAGAAGATGACCGCTTCACGCTGTTATGGTACAACTATGGGGGAATTCGCGAGCGAGATTCCGATGCGTGTAGCCATCATAACCGAGACATTCCTGCCCAAGGTCGATGGCATCGTCAAAGTGGCTTGTTTGCTGCTGGATCACTTGTCCAAGCGCGGCGTCGAGGCTCTGATCATCGCGCCGCGCTATGGGGACAGCCAGCGCTACAAGGACGCGCCAATCTGTAGTTTGCCCAGCCTGTCCCTTCCGCTTTATCCCGAAGCGCGCCTCGGTTTCGCCACGCTTGCGCTCTTTCGCGATTTGGCAGCTTTCAATCCGGATGTCGCGCACCTATTCCACCCGGTGATGACCGGCATCCCGACCATGGGCATGCTCAAATGGATGGGCGTGCCGACTGTAACCTCTTTTCACCTCGACTATGCGCGGCTGGCGCAGCAATTCAGAATAGGCCTTTTCGATCTAGGCTTCACGGGACCGATCATCGACGAATTGACCAAGAATATCTTCAATTGGTCGGACTACAGCCTGGCGCCTTCCAAACTGGTGCAAAGGCAAATGCGCGAGTTGGGCATCGACAATGTCGGCTTGTGGCGGCGCGGCGTTGACGCCCAGGCTTTCCACCCCGGCTTCCGCTCGGCGGCGATGCGCGACGAAATGACAGCTGGCAATCCGGATGATACCGCGCTGCTTTATGTCGGACGCCTTTCCGACGAGAAACAGATTGAGCATATCCGCCCGGCCCTGGAAAGCCTGCCAAAAACGCGGCTGATATTAGTCGGCGACGGACCAGCGCGCCCAGCTCTGGAACGCGCCTTCGCCGGCTTGCCCGTCACATTCATGGGATACCTGCGCGGTGAAAGATTGTCGCAAGCCTATGCCAGCGCCGACATTTTTGTCTTCCCATCGCGCCTGGAAACCTTTGGCTTGGTCGTCATCGAAGCGATGGCGGCTGGGCTGCCGGTTGTCGCTTCGCGCGTGGGCGGGGTCAGCGATGTCCTGCGCGAAGGCGAGACCGGTTACACCTTCGCAAGCGGCGATACCGGCGCGCTGACCGAAGGCATCCGCAAGATCGCCGGCAACCGCGACCGCATGACTTACATGGGCGCCCAAGCCCGCGCCTATGCCGAAACCCAGTCCTGGGACGCCATCATGGACGAGGTGATAGCGCTCTACGCCGCGCTGATCGCGGAGAAGCGACGCAAAACAAATGCAGCCTAATACTAATGCGCTCTGGGCGAGATTAGCGGGTCTTTATACACCACCCGACCATGCGTATTCGCCCATTTCTCCGACAGTCCTACATGGGAGATATTATTCTGGCTTCTTTCTAACTGGCGAATTGTCTCTCGTTCCACGACCTCGGGCTCAAGTTCATATATCGTCTTCGCTTCCAGTTGATTCGCCTCATAAAATATCGCAAGATAGATTTTGTGATTCCGTCGAATTCTCGATAGAGATTTCTCTCTCTTATCCTCCGGAGCCTTGAACATCCTGTCAAACTGGCCGGATCCGCCTTCTTTGCAGCTTAAGTATTCGTACATGATATTTGGGTTGCGTGGATCTCGCGCGTCGGGCTGTCGTTTGGCAGTTATTACTTCATGACCGAGTATATCCGCAATGACAATTTCTTTTGCCAGTCCAGGCTGCAATAGATTTGGTACGCCCAAGGATTGTGCAAGCGCAAATGCTTGTTTGACCAATGCAATGAGAGGTTTGTATTGGTCACCAGCCATTGATTAAAATCCCAGCCCCAATTGATATTGCTCCGCAGCTAGCAATCGTTCGTTCGCCATTGCAAGGAAATCCGGGTTTATCTCTATGCCAATGAAATCGCGCCCATGCTTTTTGCATACCACTGGACATGTACCGACTCCAGAAAACGGGTCAAGTACAAGATCGCCCGGATTCGAGCTTGCCAGCACAATTCGCTCCATCAGTTTTTCGGGCTTTTGAATTGTGTTTAATGCCTCTCGGCACACAAGCTCTTTTGACTTATAGGTCAATTGCTTAATATCACCCCAAACATCGCCAGGATTTTTGCCTTTGCTGTTGAATTTTGTTTTTCCATACTTGCCGTTCTTGACCGAGGGTACATTTTCACAGCGCAAGCGATGTTCCAGTTCCACCAGTTGAGCAACCCTGATGTTATCCAAGTTGTAGCAACGGGGTCTGTCGCCCTTGATGAAATAGCAGATGATGTCGTAATTGTTTGTGTAGCTGATTCTGCCTTGCGCCAGGCGGCTTGGTTGATACCAGATAATCTTTGACCGAAGATTCAAATAGGGGCGATAGTCTACAAAGTCGATGCAGTTGGCTTTGCCAAATAAATATAGCGCGCCGCCATCCTTCAGCTTTTTGGAGAACCGCTCAATGAGATTGAGGTTATACTCTTGGATATTGGGAATTCGATCCCAGTCATTCTGCGTGACGCCATAAGGACCGTCACAAACGATCAAGTCAACTGACTGCGCATCAACTTTATCTAACAGCCTATGAGCGTCGCCGAGATGTATTTTGTTACGCTCTAATTGCACAAGCCGATCTTCCAAATTCGCTTATCGCCTGTTCATCTGCACGTATTTTACAAATTGCTTATTCACAAGGCAAACTTATTCTCGCATCACCCGCTGCACCGCCTCAACCACGCGCTTGTGATCTTGGCTGTTGCTGACGATCATGCCCGGGTTCGGCAGGGTCTCTCCCTGTGAAAAGTCCAGCGGGCTGCCGTCCAGGTCGGTCGCCATGCCGCCCGCGCCTTGCACCAAAGCCACGCCCGCCACATGATCCCAGATCTTGTGCCGGTAGGCGCTGCCTGCGCGCGGCAAACGCATATAAAGATCGGCATCGCCACAGGCGACCAGCGCGTACTTTTCCATGCTGTCCAGCTCCAGAATCCGCGCGTCGCCCAAGCCAGCCAATGCCCGCGCCCGTCCCATGCGCGATTTGCTGGCATGTACCTTCTCATAGCTTTGCACGGCGATGTAATTGTCCGCGCCGCGCCGCGTGGATACCCGGACACGCTCGCCCGCGCCGCCGGCCAGCGGCGCTCGCCAGGCGGCGCCGTTTTCCGTATAGAACAGCGCGCCCTCGCCATCGTCATAACCCGGCGCGGCGACAATGCCTTCCGCGACCTGCCCGTCCACCAGGAGGCCGCAGGCGATGGCATAATGCCGCAGGGCGATGAAGCCCTTGGTGCCGTCGATGGGATCGATAACCCAGGCGCGACTCGTCTCTCGACCCTTGCCGAAATCCAGCCACTCGACCACCTCCCTCTCACTGGGGGCGCAAGCCAGCACATTCTCCAGCAGCGCCAACATCTGCGACCGCTGCGCAGCCGAAAGCAATTGCAGAAACTGCTCGCCCGATTCTTCAGAGACGACGCCATCGCCGGGGAAATGCGTCATCAGCGCGCGGCAGATGATCGCTTGCGAGCCGTAGTCGGCGATGGTGACAGGTTCTTCATGTCCGTCCGCTGATTTGGTATTGGCGATCAGATAATGTTCTTGTACGCGGCGGCAGAGCTTCGCGGCGTCGCGTACGGCAGCGCGTATCGCTTGCATGGCTGGACCTCATAAGCGGCGAATTTCGCCCGATGATAGACGGACTGGGAGGATATTTATATGCGGATTTCTTTGATTTTGCTGGAAAAGGCGGCTTGATTTAGAATTTGAAATGCTCGCCTTCGCAGATGCCGCCGCCAAAGCGCTGAATAGAAAAGACCAGCGCATAGCGCTCCCACCAACTGCCGCTCCATTTGAGGTTCAATCCCCCGCCTTTTGACGCATTTCCGCTCAGGCTCCAGGCGCCATCGTACTTGTCCACAGCCCAAGTCATGCCATCATCGGTATATGTGACAAGAACGGAAGGGCGCGTCGACGAGGTTGTCTTGGCTTCCGCGCGCAGTACGCAGCGAATGCCAGTCCGCTTGCCTGGTTTAGTGCCGGGCGACTCGCTAAGCGCCACGCCGGACTTATCTGAAACCGGCCGAGGCTGGTCCTGCGCCCAAGTCGCGCCCAGTATCAAGGCGCACAGCGCAAGCGCAAGACCCGCCGTAAACAGCGCAGTTTTTCGCTTTCGCATATTTGAAGTCCATTCTTGACAGTTGTTAATGAACGAATATGGGGAACTTTCTCCCACGCAAGCATTGTGCGGGAGGCGAATGCGCGCCGCATGAGCCGGCGATTATAGTTTGCTAAGAGAGAACGGCGCCTTGAGGACAGGGGCGATATTCAGCTCAAGAGCTCCGACAGCTCAAAAGTTAGGCAGTGCCAGCGCAGGCGCAAGTTTTCGCCCAGGCGCCAACGATGCGACCAGGGAATCCGCTCCGCGCCCCAAGCCGAAGCGCCTATCATGCTCGACCAGGCGTCTTCATCGCTCCAGCGCCAGAGCAAGCCGCCGGGACCCATGCCACTGTGCAAGGCGAATTGGATGCTGAAGACCCGTCCCTGTGGCAGGGGCGGACCTGTCCAGCGATGTGGACTGCGATTCGCCCAGGGCTTGAGCAGCGCGGTCAGGCGATTATCGCCGCCGGCGGCGCCAAGCCAAAACCAGGGCAAGGCGTCGTCTTGCGCATCTGCGCGCAGGATCATTCGTGGGGCGTCCGCTTGAATCGCGGGCAGCTCTCCTTCGATCTCCCAGACGATCAGTCGCGCTTTGTCAAGCCGCTGCAAACAGTCGACAGGCAGCGACCGCGCCGCGGCGGAGTTGAAAGGCGCCCAGCTATTGGACGCGGGCAGCCGCCAGGGCCAAGACAGCCACTCCCGGGCTTGGCCCGCGCGATCCAGCACTTGATAGCGCAGTCCGATATGATCCAGCGCCACTTGCACGATGTGCAGATATTCGTCCTCCGGCGGCATGCGGTGAGCGGCGCCCGCGCCCGCGCTGCAAATCTGCAAGACGCCGCTGTGAACCTGCGCGTCAAAAGCCAGGATATGGCTGCACACATAGGCGAGCGCACCATGCCGCGTCAGCGCGTCCCATAAGCGTCGCCCCTGGTCGCGCTCCAGATTTCGCTGATATGCGCCGGCATAACCGTTCACGGTCCAGACCGGATGATGACCGAAGACCAGTTTATGCTTGGCATCCGCGTTACGCTCCAAGGTCTCTTGCAGCCATGCGGTTTCCAGCGTGCCTTCGCCGCCTGTGCCAGTCCACAAGGTATTAACAAAGATCATCAACAGATCCCCGCGCCTGACAAAGTAGGACAGGCTCCGCTGATCGGGTGGACCATTTTGAGGCAGATGCGCCATTGTTTCGCGGAAAACAGCCTCGCTCATGCGGTTGTAAACCGTGTGATTGCCGCTGCTGTGATAGACGGGCACGGCGTCGCGATCGAGCCAGGAGAGTTCCGTTTCAAAAAAGTAAGACCATTGACGGCGCAGTCTGTCGCGATTATTGGTCAAACCCATGATCTCGTCGCCCGGGAAACAGATAAATTGCGGCGCTCGCTCCAAAGCCGCTATCACTTGATTGACCTGGCGAAAGTTCTCTTCGTGGAGCGCCCCTGGCACACCCGAGCAACTGTCGCTGTATATGACGAAGTGATGTCCGCTTTCGCCCGCCTCGATTGTTGGCTGGATAGTTGGAATTGCAGATCGCGCTAGCATCAGGCGGCTCCTTAAATCAAATGAGCCTGTTCATGACTGCCTCGCGATTATAGCGCCCGTCTCTTGCCGGGGCATCATAGCCCTTGCTACGTTGCTTTGTTTGACTTTGCCATCATCACCCTTACCAAGCGAGATGGTCTTGTGTATAATGGTCAGTCCTTGAACTATTGTTCTGTCCAGCAGATGTCATAGGAGTTCACATTGGTTCACAAGAGTGAGTTCACCATTGAAGGCTTGCGCGAATACAATCGCTCAAGCGCCGTGCGCTGGATCCTTTCGCATTGCTGGGAGCACAAGAAATTCTTTGCTCTTGGTTTGATTGGTTTCTTGTCGGGCTATATCGCCTTTTCTATGGCGCGCAGACTCTTCGGGGTCGGCGCGGAAGTCATCATCGAAGGCGGAGAGGCTGGGGCGGTGATCGCGGTCAGTCTGGCTGTCTTGCTGACGTCGGTTTGGGACGGCCTGGGCTCGTTGATGGGCTCGCTGTCGATGGTGATGCTCGCCACCCGCATCGAGCGCGATTCTCGCCACGAACTGTATACCAGCCTGCTAGGCAAGAGCCAGACCTTCCACGATCAGCAGCGGGTGGGCGACATCATGGCGCGCGCTACCGATGATGTCCGCCAACTCAATTTTCTGATTCAACCGGGCATCATGTTCATCTTCGACATGGTGTTGGGCTTTGTTGTGCCTATATTCTTCATCGCGACCATCAGCCTGGAACTGTTGCTGGTGCCGACGCTATTCGTCTTGAGCTATGTCATCGTCGTGCGCCGCTATATCAAGCGCTTGCAGCCGGTCGTGATGCAGCAGCGCATGCAATACGGCACGCTCAATGCCCGGCTGGAAGAAACGATCAGCGGCATTGAGATCGTCAAAGTCGCTGCGCAGGAAATCGAGGAGCGCAAGCGCTTCCGGCGCAATGCCAAGAAGTACCGCGATTTCTTCGTGCGCCAGGGGCAGATCGAAGCGGCTTACCTGCCCTTGCTCATGTATGGCGTCGCCTTCGGCTTGATGTTCCTGCACACCTTGAACATGCACAGCCGCGGTATCTTGACCATTCCCGATATCATCGCCGTCACCGGTCTGATGAGCGTGCTGCAATTTCCCGTCTTTGTTTCACTGTTCTCCATCAGCCTGATCCAGCTGGGCATCGCCGGCGCGCAGCGCATACTGGAACTGATCGATCAGCGCTCGGATATCGACGAGAATCCAAGCGGTTACAGCGCGCCCGTCGCCGGCGCCATCGCATTTGAGAATGTAACCTTCAAGTTCCACGACAAGCCGGTCTTGCAGGACATCTCCTTCACAGTCGCGCCGGGGCAGACCGTCGCTATCGTCGGGCAGACGGGCTCTGGCAAGTCTACGCTGACGCAATTGGTCACGCGCACCTATGACGTGCATGAGGGACGCGTGTTGATAGACGGTCGCGACGTGCGGGATTGGAATCTTGACCGATTGCGCTCGCAGATGGGCAAGATCGAGCAAGACGTCTTCCTCTTTTCGCGCTCAATTGCCGAAAATATCGCCTTTGGCGTGGAAAGCGCCACGCAAGCGCAGATCGAAGATGCCGCAAGAGAAGCGCAGGCGCATGATTTTATCCTGTCCTTCAACGATGGCTACGAAAGCGAAATCGGCGAACGCGGCGTCACGCTGTCCGGCGGGCAGCGGCAGAGGCTGGCGCTGGCGCGGGCTTTCCTGCGGCAGCCGCGCATCCTGATCCTCGACGATTCGACCAGCGCCATCGACAGCGCGACCGAAGATGATATCCAAAAGGCGATGCGCCGCGCCCAAGAGGGACGAACGACCATTCTCATCACGCATCGGCTGTCGCAGATACGCTGGGCGGACCGCATCATTGTGCTGGAAATGGGACGTGTGATCGCCAATGGCTCGCATGACGAACTCCTGCGCAGCTCTGAACATTATCGGCGCATCTTCGCCCGTTACGACGCTGCGGAGTTGCCGCAGCCACAGCTCGTCAACTAGGCAACTCGGGAGGAACAACATGGGTTTCATAATGGATGGGCTGGACGCCGAAGACTACGACCGCACATACAGCGACACCGAATTGGTCAAACGAATCATCGGCTACTTCCGTCCCTATATGTGGAAGATGATCGCGGTCGCGCTTGTGGTATTCCTCAGCTCTTTGATGAATCTGCTGCTGCCGATCCTCGTTTCGCTTGCCTTGGATCAACTGCAATTCACGCCGGAGCAATTTGACGCCATCGGGGTCGCGGTCTTGCTGGCTGTGGTCGGCAGTCTCGGCTGGGTGGCCAATTTAGTTCAGCAGTGGCTTTCGTCGGAAGCCGTCGGCGACGTGACCTTGGATCTGCGCGAGGACGCTTTTCAAGCCGTCACCGAGCGCGACATGTCCTTCTACGATCAGTACCCGACGGGCAAGATCGTCAGCCGCGTCCTTTCCGATACGCAAGCGTTTTCGGAAACTGTGCGCTTGAGCATCAGCTTGATGAGCCGTCTGCTGCTGGTGGTCCTGCTGATGATATATCTCTTCACGGTCAATGTGGAAATGGCGCTGATCGTGCTGGCGATCATGCCTGTCATCATCTATACCGCCTTGAAGTTCCGCAATGTGGCGCGGCGCACGGTCACCGACTCGCGCCGGCAGCTGGCGACAGTCAACGCCCATATCCAGGAGTCAATCAGCGGCATCGGCGTCGCCAAAGCCTTCCGCCGCGAACAGATGATTTATGAAGAGTTCAAGGCGGTCAATCAAGAATCTTACCGCGTGGAGAAGATCAATGGCTTTGTCTTCGGCGCGATCTTCCCCATCCTGGTTACGATTGCCGGCTTGGGCGTCGCGGCCGTGGTTTGGTTTGGCATCAACCTGGCGCAGCAAGGCGTCTTGACCGCCGGCGAATGGTTCCTTTTCATCCAGGGCATGGGCATGGTCTGGTTCCCCTTGACGAGCATCGCCTCGTTCTGGAGCCAATTTCAGCTGGGCTTGGCGGCGGGCGAGCGCGTCTTCGCGCTCTTGGATGCCGAGGCTCTGGTCAAGCAGAAAGCGGACGAGCCCGTCCCCGCGGTAAAAGGCGCGATCGAATTCGTCGACATGGACTTCCATTACATCACGGGCGAGCCAGTGCTGCAAAGCTTCAATCTCAAGATCCGCCCGGGCGAAACGCTGGCGCTGGTCGGGCATACCGGCTCGGGCAAGTCGAGCATCGCCAAGCTCATCAACCGCTTCTATGAATACCAGCGTGGCGATCTGCTCATCGACGGGCGCGACGTCCGTTACTTCAATTTGCCGAGCTATCGCTCGCAACTGGGGGTGGTGACGCAGACGCCCTTCCTCTTTGACGGCACCGTGCTGGAAAACATCCGCTACGGCAAACCCGAAGCCAGCGATCAAGACGTCATCGACATCGCCTACAAAGTGGGCCGCGGCGACTGGCTGGTGAGCTTGCAGGAGGGCTTGCAGACCGAGGTGGGCGAGCGCGGCGGAAACCTGTCCATGGGCCAGCGCCAATTGGTGGCGATCGCGCGCGTGCTGCTGCAAGACCCCGCCATATTCATCCTCGACGAAGCCACCGCCAGCGTGGATCCATTGACGGAGACGCTGATCCAAGAGGGCTTGGATACGCTGATGGGAGACCGCACCTCCATCGTCATCGCGCATCGCTTGTCGACCATCCGACATGCCGATCGCATCATCGTGCTCGACCATGGCGAGATCATCGAAGCGGGCACGCACGATCAGTTGATGCTGGCTGGCGGGCATTACGCCAATCTATATGACAGCTTCTTCCGGCATCAGAGCCTGGAGTATATCGAGCGGCTGGCGGGCTAGGGGGTGTCTCCCAATCAACTGCCCGCGCATTACGTCTGATTTCCACCAAAAAAGACGGTGGTAGGGGCGACTCGCTGAGTCGCCCGAAACCAAGATCTCACATTTGGGCGAGCCACCGGACTCTGTTGAAAAACAGCCTCCATCACCGGCCCCTTGCTCAAAAATGCGGCAATGGGAGTCTTATGACCTATAATGAGCCGTTAAGCCCCTCCCTCTTTATGGGGGAGGGGTTTGGGGTGGGGGTAAATTGAGTATTTCAACAGAGTCCACCGGCTCGCCCCTACCGAGTTCCGCTTTTTGATAGATAGTGCTTGAAGCGCCAACAATCTGAAATGCGCCCGCGGGCTCAGGGCAATCGCATCAAATTGGTTGAAGCAGATGGAGCAAGAAATCGTTATCCATCGCTGCGCGGAAGCGTTTTTGCCGTAAACTGCTTTTGCCTGTATCACGCTTGAGCAGATTCAAGGCTATAGCGCGTAAGGTTGCCATATTTTCGGAACTTTCGCCGTCTCGGATGCGAGAATGATCCTCGCCGAAGGTGACATCCAAGACCCAGTGGTAGCTGTTTTCGATTGTCCAGTGCCGCCGCGTTGCTTGCAAGATAAGCGCGGCAGAAGTGTCAAGGCTGCTGATATAATAGGCAGTCTGGTAGCGAATTTGCCCTTTATGACGGCACTCTCGCTGGACACGTATAAGGCTACGCAGGTCAGGCCATCCTTGATAATGGCGGATATATTCGAAAGCCTTGGGATCACTGAGCACCCAACATTTGCGTATTTCAATCCGTCCCCTTGACTTGTTAGTTGTTTCGTTGAAGTCACAGTCCATGTCTTCAAATCCATGTTTGTCGCCATAGCTGAACCAATCGGCTATATCCTGTTTTAGATTGCCCTGATTGCCCTTGACCTGCAGAATATAATCCGCTTTCTCGTTCCGAATCGCTTGCGCAATCTTGGTTTGACATCCCATCGCATCTATTGTCACAATGCAACCGGAAACATCCAGTAGACGCAACAACTCAGGAATGGCTGTTACTTCATTGGACTTATCAGCCACTTTGCGCTGTCCTAATACCAAGCCATTTTCACTTGCCCAAGCACTGACCAAATGGACCGCATCCTTACCCAGCATCTTGTCATGGCTACCGCGCAAGGTCTTGCCGTCAAGGGCAAGCACCTGTCCTTTACTGACTGCAAACACCGACTCTACCCAGCGCATAAAGCGCTGCTGGAACTCCTCATGATTGATCCTGGCAAATACATAACCGAAGGTATCATGCGATGGAATGCCATGCTCTAGCTTCAGAAACTGGCGAAACCAAGGCTCCTTCGCTTTTCCTACGGTTTCGATGCCAACCCAACTATCCGCGCCACAGAGCACAGCACAAACGGCGATGATAATGATATCGAGCAATTTGTGGTCACAGCGCCCCTCTATTCGGGGATCAGGCAGATCAGCAAAACATTCCTCTAAACTCAATCCTCTACCTTTTGACATGAGGCAACTCCTCTTTTTGCCTCAGTATCGCCCCAAAATGATTTTGATGCGATTGCCCTGCCCGCGGGCTAGCCGCTCGTTGCATCCGCCACTCGGACAGGATATACTCTGGAGAAACACTATGCACTCAGTAGTTGAGACACAGGAATTCGTCCGTCAATCCAAGAAGCTCCGAATGACAGATGAGGAGATAGACTTCATAAAGACTTTTGTTGGACTGAATCCTAGCGCGCTAATGTTGTCCCGGGTACAGGCGGCGTCCGCAAAATCAGGTTCCCGCTTCGAGGGCGCGGGAAAAGTGGTGGATTCAGAGTTATCACCTTTTCAGAGCAATCGCACCACCCTTAAAATTCAGGTCATAAGGGTTCTTAAAGGGCTATAAATGGATTATCGCAAAAATGTATGAACTTTTCTGACACCTTGTAGGCCTTAATGAACCCGAAATTGATTCTGGTGCGATTGCTCTGATCACCTTTTATAGCGGGGTCGACATTCCGGTCTTTTTGATAGATGTTTATAGCAAACGCGAAAAAGAAAATATAAGCTTGGCGAGGAAGAATTCTATCAGGAACTCAGTGCTGGGAATTCTGAGAAGCTACGGGGAGTGAGCAGAATGAGCGAATTCGGCGAAAGGCTAGTGAAAAGCTTTAAGCAAGCCGCGGAGATCGCCAAAGGCACTGCCGAGCCTGGCACATATCGCATCACGACCTATGATGAGAACGGCAAGCCCCAGGTCATCGCCGATTTCAGCGAGGAAGTTCTGGCGCAGATGGATGCCGAGATCACCGCCGAGCGGGAACAGGAGAAGCGCGCCGACGCGAAAATTGGCGAACGGCTAGGCTGACAGAAAGCAGCGCCGATTCTATCGCGATGCGTGGATGCCCATTGCCATTGCCGAGCAGTTTATGTCCGCCGATTCCCTAAAGAAAGACAGAAAATGCCACTTAGAGCCCTCACAGACAGCAACTACAAATCATACGTTAGCGACTCCGCCGCGTTAATTCTCATAACAACCGGCAGCGACAAGCTGCGCGGCGATTTCAAGACCGCCTTCACCAAAGCCGCTGACGAAGAAGACGGCATCATCTTCGCGCAAGTAGATCCGGACAGCTACCGCGCAATCGCGCGGCGTTTCGACTATCAGAACAAAGCGCTTTTGATCGTCTGGTACCGCGGCGACATGCTGGCGCGGCGTTCGCGCCCCTGGTCTAGCGACTTGCCCGACTTCATCCGCCAACTGCGGGAGGCGATGGCTGCTGACGCGCCGCCGGAAGCTGCGGACGAGGGAACTGACGGCGCGGATGAGCAAGCGCTTGTCCTTGACAAGCCGATGGACGCAAGCGACGCCAGCTTCGAAAAAGAAGCCATGCTCGCCTCGCATGAGATGCCGGTGCTGGTCGATTTTTGGGCGGAATGGTGCGGTCCCTGCCGCATGGTGGCGCCCATACTGGAAAAGCTGGCGGCGGAATACGCCGGGCAGATACGCGTGGTCAAAGTCGATACCGACGCCAATCCCTCGCTCAGCCAGGCTTTCCAGATTCGCAGCATTCCTACCATCGCGGTCTTCAAAGCGGGCAAGCTGATCTTCATGCAGCCCGGCGCTTTACAGGAGCCGCAATTCCGCCAGTTGATCCAGCAGGCGATTGAGGTCGACGTGCCCGCGGACGAAACCCCCGCTCGAGCCTAGGCGAGTTCCTTGCCGAGCAGCGCTTGCAAACGTTGCGGCTCGTGCGGCGGGCTGAACATATTGGGCGGGTGACGATCGCGTCCCGCCAGTTCGCCGATATAAGTCTGCGTGGTCTGCAAGCTGTTATGCCCCAGGTTTTGCCGTATCCGCTCCAGATCCATGCCATAGTCGTAGGCGTTGCGCGCGTAGGTGCGGCGCAGGTCATGCGGCTTGACCGCGCGTAAAGCGCCGTCAATGCTGATGGCATAGCCATTCATGATATCGTTGACCGTCCAGGAGCCGATGCCGCTCGGACGCAGGGTTTTGCCGCCGCGCCGGATGCCGCGGAAGACAAACCCGGCTTTGATCTCGGCGCGCTGCAGCCAGGCATCGACATACATCAGGCACCAATTGAGCGGACCATAGGGGACGAGCCGCTGTTTGGCTCCCTTGCCTTCGCGCACGCGCAATGACAGCTCGCCGCCCAAATGCTGTCGCAGGTCCTCAACTTGCAGCGCCGCCGCTTCCGCCGCGCGTATCCCCGTGCAGACCATCAAGGTCATCAGCGCCGTATCGCGCAGTCCGCGCAGATTGGCGATGCCCGGCGCTTGAATCAAGGCGCTCACCTGATAGGGCTTGAGGCGCAGGTGTTCGCTGTCGGCAGCGTCCTGCTTGGCGACCAGCTTGACCGGCGCGGCGGCTGGGTGCACATCGTTCATCATGCGGATGAAGAACTCGTCAACCATGGCGCGCTGCTCGGCTTCGCTGTCTTCGGGGTTAGCCAATTCAAAGAGCAAGTCGCGCGTCTCGTTGCTGCGGGTCAGCGCGGCATAGCGTCCGCGCACCGTTGCCAAATGCGCCAGCGCGGTTTGCGGCGACAAAGTGGCGGGTTTGCGCCGGCCCCTTTTGTCGACGCGCGTCCGTTCAAACAGCAGATAATCCCGATAGGCTTGTAGATCCGGCTGATACCAACTGCGCTTGCATTCCGTCAGCCAGTCGATGAAAAAGCCGAGCCGCGATTTTTCGTCCTTGCTCGGATTGTCTGGCATCAGCAGGGCGTAATTTTCCCGCCACAGCCTTTGCTTGGCTTCGTCGGACAATGCTTCCACTTGTGCATCCCCCCAATCATGCCAGTATAGCATGTCCATAAACTTCGTGTCCTTCGTGTCTTTGTGGTAAAGATAATGTGTGATGCAATTGCCTGGCGCTTGCCCTAGAACCTTCGCAAAGGCGCGCATCTGCGCTAAGATAAGCCCTCACTTGCAGCGCAAGTCAAGCTCCAGACTGGCGGGACAGTCCATGCCCAAGCGCTTTTTCGTCTCTCTACTCTTATTTTTCGCCCTGACATCCGCCTTCGCGCAAGATGATGTCGGCGAGGCGCTGCGCGAGCAGCTCAAGGACATTCAGCGGCAGGTCATTGAAAGGCGACAACTGGGTCTGTTGGAGGAAGCGCCGCTGACCTTCCCCGCGCAGAGCGAACTGAAGGCTTTCCTCAAGCGGCGTTTTCTGGAGGACTACCCGCCGGAGCAGCTTGCAATTGATCAGATTTTCCTACAAGCGCTTGATCTCGCCCCGCCGGGGCTGGATCTGGAATCTGCGCTGCGCGAATTCTGGTTGACCTGGATTGGCGGTTATTACAACGTCATCGACGGCAGTGTCAACATCGTCCTGCGCGCCGAAGATGAGGTCCCCGACAGCTTGACCATCCCGCAGCAGGTAATCTATGCGCACGAATTCGTACATGCCCTGCAAGATCAACACTTCGACCTGAAACGCCTCATTGACGATGCCAATAAAGCAGGCGACCGCGATCGCCGCCTGGCAATGCACGCGCTGTTTGAAGGCGATGCCAATTTCATCATGCTCGACTTCTTGCGCCGCCTGAACGACGCGGACCCGGAGGCTGTCTTCCGCGCCTATGCCGCGGACCGAGGACCCGAATCCGAGCCGGGAATACCCCCCGTCATCATCAATGCAATCGAATTTCCTTATCAACAAGGCTATCTCTTCATAGAGGAGCTGATCGCGACGCTCGGCTGGGAGGGGCTCGACCAAGCGCTTCGCGACAATCCGCCGCAGACGACCGAACAGATCTATCATCCGCAGCGCTATCTGGAAGGGGAAGGCGCTTTGCCCGTCAACATGCCGCAGCTGAGCGAGATTGTCGGCGCCGAATGGCGAAGCGCCTATGACGGACCCGTTGGCGAATTCTACTTGCGCCAGCATTTGCAGCTCTACCTCACCGAGTTGCAAGCTGCCGAGCTCGCCAGCGGCTGGGGCGGCGACCGCATGCGGATATTCACTAAGGAAGCGGATGATCGGCTGACCTGGGCGCTGTATCAAATATGGGATACGCCGCATGAGGCCAGGGAATTCGCCCATGGTTATCAGCTTCTGCTCAAGAAACGCTATCCTCACGATTCTGATGACGGGCTTTGCTGGGTGGACGAGACGGCGCATTGTCTGGCGCAGGTGGGCGAGAAGGAAACGCGCGTCAGCGCCGCGCCGCGTCTGGAAAGCGCGCTGGCGCTGCTGGCATTGGACGACTGAGCGCCCAACACGCAAGAGCGCGACAAGTCTCACCTCACGCCGGACCGCGTTTTAGCTTATAATCCCTGCTACTGCCAGCAACGAAAGATCGGGGCAAAACATAAATGAACCAGGCGAACTCAGCGGAAATCGGATTGGAGAAATTTGGAGAAATCGCCCGTAGCATTGAAGCGGAAGTCGGAAAAGTCATCGTCGGTCAGCACGAGGTCCTGCGCAGCGTCATCATCTGCGTCTTGGCGGGCGGCCACGCTTTGCTGGAAGGGGTGCCCGGTTTAGGCAAAACCATGCTGATCCGCACCTTGGGCGATGTCCTCGATCTCAAGTTTTCGCGCATCCAGTTCACGCCCGATTTGATGCCAGCCGATATCGTCGGCACGGACATTTTGGAAGAGGCGGAAGACGGTCGGCGCGAGTTTCGCTTCCAGGCTGGACCTATCTTCGCCAATCTGGTGCTGGCGGACGAGATCAACCGCGCCACGCCCAAGACCCAATCCGCCATGCTGGAAGCCATGCAAGAAAAGACGGTGACCGTGGCGGGCCGCCAATATGACCTGCGCATGCCCTTCTTTGTGCTGGCGACACAGAATCCGCTGGAAATGGAAGGCACTTATCCCCTGCCAGAGGCGCAGCTCGACCGCTTTCTTTTCAAGGTCAATGTCAAGTTCCCCAGCGTTGACGACCTGGTTACAATTTTGGATCGCACCACCGGCGCCGAAATGCCCCGGGCGGGCAAGGTCGCGGACGGCCAACAAGTGATTGGCATGGGGCAGCTTGCGCTTAGCGCGCCGATACCGACCCATGTTAGCGAATATGTGGCGCGCATCATCGTCGCCACCCATCCCGAAAGCCCAGAAGCCACGCAAATGCTGCGCGATTACGCCCGTTACGGCGCCAGCCCGCGCGGCGCGCAAGCGCTCATCCTTGGCGCCAAGCTCAATGCCTTGCTGGAAGGGCGCTATAACGTTTCTTTTGATGATGTTGGCGCGGTCGCCCCGGCTGCCCTGCGCCACCGCATCCTGCTCAACTTTGAAGGGCAAGCCGAAGGGCTGCGCACCGACGATCTCATCGCCGACGTGCTGAAGTCGCTGCCTAAGAAAGCCAGCTAGACCATGCCAAGGCTCGCCATCCAAGAAGGTTTGCTGCCGGGCAAAACCGTATCGGAACGCCTGGCCGCGGCTAGACAGTTGAACATTGAGGCTGTCGAATTTGGCGTCGCGGACCTCGACAATCGTTTGCCACAGATTGCCGAAGCGCTGGAAGCCAAGGGCATCAGAGCCAGCGGCGTCAACATGGGACGGCAAAACGGCTGCTTGTCGGCGGAGCCGGCGCGGCGCGCGGACGCCATCGACGCCATGCGAGAAGCGCTCGCCTGCGCGCTCGATCTGGAAGCGGATTATGTCACGTTCGCGCCGCAGTGCAGCGAAAGCGATTTGCCCGACCTGACACCCTTTGCCTCGCCCATGGCAATACAAAAGGAACTCCTGATTTGGCTGCTGCGCAGCCTCTCCGATCTGTGCGACGCCATGGACGTCCAGCTGGCGCTGCAAGCGCTCAACCATTACGAAACATCGTTCATCACCCGTCTTGATCAAGCCGCTTACTTTAGGCGCCAGGTTGACAATCATTCCATGATCACCGTCGCCGCCAATCTTTATCACATGGCTTTGGAAGAAGAGGATCTGGTGGCTGCGCTGCGAAAATACACCGGCGACATCAGCGTGATTTATCTGTCAGAGCACAACGGGCGGCTGCCCGGGCAGGGCTACCTGCCGTTTTCAGCCATCGGCGAGGCTCTAAGCGAGCAGGCATACGCTGGTTGGCTGGTCCTGGCAGGCGCGGGAACGGTCAGCAACCCGGCAGGCGCGCGACAGATCTTTCAAGAATTGCCCGGCAGCCTTCAGTTTTTGCGTGGAGCGTGCATTGTTTAGAGCTAAATCCCATACCCTTTGTTGCGCGGGGAAAAAGAATCGCCGGGATACCCGGCGGCTTGTTGCGGCAATTCGTATTTTCAACTGGGGACAAGCGCAGAGCCTGTCCCCAAATAATTTCGCGTCCTAGCTAGTTCACCGCGTCAGCAAGGCTCGCGCCGGCTTTGAACTTGACGACTTTCTTGGCGGCGATCTGAATTTCTTCCCCGGTCCGCGGGTTGCGGCCCGTACGGGCGTCACGCTGCTCAACAGACCACGAGCCAAAGCCAACCAGGGCAATCCGCTCGCCGCTTGACAAGCCGTCTGTGACTGAATCCACAAAGGCGTCCAGCGCTCGACCAGCGTCTGCCTTGCTCAAACCTGCTTTTTCTGCGATTGAACCAATCAATTCAGCTTTGTTCATTTTAATCGCTCCTTACAGTTAAATGCTGATACAGCAGTATAACACGTTTTCACCTCAAAACAGGTGATTATTGTCAATTCTAAGCAATATAAGTTGCTTTAGCAAGTTTCCAAGATTTAATCAACCAGTGCAAATCATGTTGACAATCGACTGCGTTTTAATTAGCGAATTGGCTGAGAAATGCATCGACCTCTTGTCGCGTAGGCAAAGCCGCGCGGCCGCCTATGGCGCGACAGTTCAAGGCGCCGACCGCCGAGGCAAAGCGCGCCATCCGCGGCGCATCCCAATCTTCTAGCAGCGCGGCCATAAAGGCGCCATGATAGGCATCGCCGGCGCCAGTCGTATCCACGACATCCACTTCAAACGCGGGGATATGCCGCGTTCCGCCTGCCCATGCGATGACCGATCCGCGCGCGCCGAGCGTAACCGCCGCGATTGCGGCGCCCGCTTCATACAGAGCTTGCGCGACAGCTTGCGCAGGTCGGCCCGGCATCCAAGCCTCCGCCCACTGCTCGGGCACGATCGGCACATCGACATAGGGCAGGATGTCCTTGATGACCGCGTAGGGACGCGCGGGATCTAAGAGGACTTTCATGTCCGCTTCCCGCGCCCAGCGCGCCGCTTGCAGCGTCAGCTCGCTGACATCGTCGATGAAGAGCGCTTTGGCGGATGTGATGTCTGCGCGCTTAATCTCGCTTAATGCGATCGGTTTGCCCGTGGGCGGGCGGGTCATGATGCTGCGGTCGCCGGTGCGCTCGTCCACCAGTATCAGCGAGACATGCGATTGACTGCCCGCGCGCGTGATCAGGTTCGAGGCGTCGACGCCCTCGCTGGCCAGCTCGGCGCGGATATATTGCCCGTCGGCATCGTCGCCGATGAGCGCGATAATTTTGCAGCGCGCGCCCAAGCGCGCGGCCGCCACCAAGGCGCATGAAGCCAGACCGCCCGGCTGGCGCAGGTAGCTGGAGGCTTTCATATTGACATTGTTGCCCGGCATCTGCGGCACAGTCATCAGATGATCAACCGTGCAGACGCCGATGCCGACGATGTCAGGCGCGTTCGACATCAAAAGCCGCCCCCTCCGGGATTGATCCGCGTCTCTATTTTTATCTCATGTTCCCGCTTGCCGCAATTGCCCAAAGCCAGTTGGCCACAGCCCAATTTCTTGACAGGCGATTTTCGGGAACATATAATCCTGTGAAGATTGTCGATATTATACGGTTCGCAGTGCCGATTTCACAGTTCGCGGACAAGGGATAGGCTCTCTTCTGCGGGGGCTGTCACTGTCCGCGCATCACATATTAAGGGGAATTACATACTTGACTTCGCATTAGGTTCTAATCAGGTATAATATATTATAAACTTGAAGCCATATTTGCAATGCGCGCAAAGAAATTATTGGATACAATAATTATCAAAATAATCTGATGGGGGTAGCATGGTCAACAAGATAGATCTGAACGCACTAAATACTATAACCGATAAGATACTCAGCTACGAGCCAAAGAAGCAGCCTAAGACGCAAGTCCCGAAAGAATCACCGTTGCCTTCGTCGAAGAAAGAGACGAAGGGCGCGAAACATGGAAGAGAAAGCTAAGCACGATTATCCTGAGCCGAGTGTTGCACCGCAAATACCTTCGATAAATGTGAATGTCGAGCAATCAAATGTGCAGCAACAAAGCACTACAGTCGTTGCTTCTAGTAGCGGGAATCAAGTACACACAAAACTCACAATGATGGATATTTTCGGGCATCTCGTAATCTGGATTATCTTTTCTATATTCACACTTGGGATTGGGCTGTTGTTCTGGCCTTACGCAGCAGCGAAATTGATACTTAACTCGATGGTGATAGATCAGCGGCAAATCCGGTGCGAATTAGGCGGCGGTGGGCAACTTGGACACATGATTATCTGGGCGATATTGATGATTTGCTCGGCTGGGTTGTTGTATCCACTATACTTTTTCGGGGTTGCTCGCACCGCAATCAATGCTTCTCGTTTGACTTGAAGGGGCGAGACTCAGAATGATTAGGTTCAACATCGTTCTATTTACCCTTTTCTGCCTGATAATACCCGTAAGCGGTCAACAATGGGTAGAGGCTACTATTGGAAGCGAACATGGGGAATTCAAAGTCAGTTGCGAGGTATTGACAACCCCGTTGCGCGGTACCGGCAAATATGAAGGGCAGGATCTGACCTTGGCATTATGGCAGATGATTTTCTCGCTTATGGAGCAACAAGACATTGAGCTTGAAGGCGAGCTTCTCGCCTTGTCGGAATCGTTGCGAGAGAAGTGGGGCGGGGATGAATGCGCTGTTACGGCAGAAACGCTCACAGTCAAAAGCCCGGTTTGGAATGCCTGGGATGGTGATGCTACCCTAGTTGATCTGGTCGTTTCAGACGATGCAGATTGCTACAGTTACATAGACTGGGGCAGGCACTTTGAGAAAATCACAGATCGTATGTTTTGGCGACAACAATTTATCCAACAATGTATCTAAAAGGAGTTTGATATGGCTCATCAACCAGCGCAAGACTATGATGGTGGAGTTAGACGTCCTGTTCCGAAACTGACTACGGATGAACAGCGTATTGCTAACGCGATTGCTATGGTCATCAGGACTGAACTAAAGCCAATCTTGGAGAGCATGGATAAGCGATTGGGATCAATAGAGCAGCAGATGAAAGGCGTACACGAGATATTCGCTGCCAATGATTTCATCGTTCCCGATCTCGACGATTAGCTAATCAGCTTCTCATACGTCAGCCGCTTGCCAATAGCATTCTTGATGATATGGTCAAGGCGTACCATTGTATGGTTGCGCACATTGCCCTCGTTGAAGCGGAAGACGAACTCGTTCACATACCGGCGCATGTGCTTAGTTGACCAGTTATGGTATACGCCATTGTAGCCACGCTTTAAGACAGCCCAGACGCTCTCGATGCCGTTTGTATGCGCCATCCCATTGACGTACTCTTTGGCGCTGTGATTGACCTTCTGATGGTCATAAGAATTGGACAGATCGTGATAAGCGCCATGTTCGTCGGTATACACTGTGGCGCCTTTCTTGATGTTCTCGGTAAGTTCCTTGCCGATTGTTTTTTTGTCAGTGCCGTCGACCGGCATCGCAACCAGCCGTCCTTTGCGCTCACGGATACCGAGGACAGGCTGCTTGCCAACAGTACCGCGTCCGGCGTGTAGCTTCTTCTTTTCGTGTTTGTTTCTCTCTTTGCCACCTATGTAAGTTTCATCTACTTCAACGGGGCCGGTCATACGCTCGGCTTTAACATCGCAGGCTTCACGTATGCGGTGCAGCAAAAACCAAGCGGACTTTTGCGTGATACCGAGTTCCTTTGACAACTGCATACTGCTGATACCCTTGCGAGCAGTTTGCAGCAAGTACATAGCGAACAGCCATTTGTGGAGCGGAATGTGCGAACGCTCAAAGATCGTGCCAGTGCGAACTGTAAACTTCTTACGGCAATCCTTGCACTGGTGATACTGGTATTGACGCTGGCGCGAGGTTCGCTCACTTTCACAGTAAGGGCATTCAATTTGACCTTGCCAGCGGCGCTCTTCGAGATAGTCCAATGCGGCTCGTTCGTTGGGGAATTGCTCAAAGAACTCGAATGTGCTGATTGTTCCGCCGTACTCTTTAGCCATGTCAACCTCTGTTGTATACTGTACCTATAGTCTACAGCAGAAGTTTTGCGAAGTCAAGTATGTAATTCCCATATTAAGGAGAGTTCAGTTTGGCATCAAATACCAAGAGCGCCATCTTGGCGGGGCATCGGGCAAATGATGATTTGAACAGCCCCCTCTTGCCGCAGGTAGCGCGGGCTGACAATGACCTGGGGTCTGACGGCATGCGCGCGCCCCTCGACGAACGGATCATCGCCGCCGCCGCCGCCGCGCTGGACGATGGACAAACGCATTATGTCGACGTGCCCGGCATCGCCCCCCTGCGCGCCGCCGTCGCCGACTATCTGAACAGCGCCGCCGGCGCGACCTATGCTGCCAGAGCAAACTATAGCGCAAGCAATATCATCATCACGGCGGGCATGCAAGAGGCGCGCTTTTTGAGCGTACAGATGATCGGCGAAGGTTACGACAGCATCGCCGTACCCGCTGTGGTTCATGCGGGCTTACGCAAGGCATTGGGCGTGCGCAGCCGGGATCCCATGATGATGCCCGTAGACCCGGCTCAAGGCTACCTGCCGTCGCTTGACGCGATCGCCCAAGCCGCCGCCGCTGGCTGCCGCCTCTTCTATCTGGAATCGCCCGCTCGTTTGAGCGGCGCCGCCTATAGCGCCGACGAAGTCGCCGCCATCAATCAAATCATCGCCGACCAGGAAGCCGCCGTGATCTGGGACCAAGGACTGGCGCCCTGGCTGGAAGGCGCTTATGCCTCCCTGGCCGCGCTGGACAGCGAGCGCCTGCGCACAGCCGTCATCGGCGAAGCCTTTAGCGGCATGGGTTTGGCGAGTTGGTTCGTCGGCTATATCGCCGCGCCGGCAGCCTGGATTCCAGCCATGCAGTCGCAGAAACAGATCATGTCGATCTGTACCAGCACCGCCTCCCAATATGCCGCGCTGGAAGCCAGCCAACTCTACAATGAAGCGCAAGCGCGACAATTATCACTGCTCGGCGGCTTGCGCGCCGACCTGGAACATGCGGCCGCCGCGGCGGGAATCGCCGTCGTCAAAGGCGGCGCGGTCAACGTGATTGCCCTGCGGCTGTCGGCAGACCATGCGCAAAAAATAAACCGCGCTGGCTACGACTTCGCCGCTGGCAGCCTCTTCGGCGCGCCGGATGTGATTCGTCTCAATGTCAACAACTCAAGCGCCGCAGCGCTGGCTGCGCTTAATTGACGCAGCCGCTCGGCGCGCAACCGGCGCAAAAGTCTGCCGCGCTCACAGAAAATAACCGGCTCTCTCCACGCTTGCGCAAGCCGCTTTGTTAAAAGAAATCGAGGAATCTACCAAACATGAGCAAGAAGAAAAAAGACGGCACCAGCCTGCTCTATCAGTTGATTGGCGAAGCGCGCGGCTACGATGACGCCATCATCATGGGGCGCGGCGATCCCGATTTTGACACGCCGCCGCATATCGTGGCTGCCGCCAAAGAGGCCATGATCCATCACCACAGCGAATACAGTCCGCCGCAGGGACTGCTGCCCCTGCGGCAAGCCATCGCCGAGCGCGTCAAGCGCGTCAACAATATCGATGTCGATCCCGAAAGCGAGGTGGTCGTCACCAACGGCGGGCAGGAAGCGCTTTTCCTGATGGTGCTGGCGGTCACGTCGCCGGGCGACGAAATGATCGTGCCCGAACCCAACTACAATACCTACGCCGATTCGCTGGCTTTCGCCGGCGGTCTCAAGGTCGAGGTGCAAACCTACGCCGACAGCGACTTCCGCGCCGATCCCCAAGCTGTGCGCCAGGCGGTCACAGACAAAACGCGCTCGCTGCTGCTGGTTTCGCCCAACAATCCCGCCGCCAGCGTCATCTCCCCGGATGATATGCGGGAGCTGCTGGACATCGCCATCGAACATGACCTGATGGTCCTGGCTGATGACATCTACGACCTCTTTGTCTATGACGACTTCCAGCACCTCAGCCCAGCTTCCTTGCCCGGCGGCAAAGAGCGCACGCTCACGCTCAACGCTTTGTCAAAATCCTATTCCATGACCGGCTGGCGCTTGGGCTGGATCGTCGGTCCAGCCGATTTGATGGCGCGCGTCGCCGAGCTCAAGGCGGCCATCAGCGGCGGCGCCTCGGTCATTTCGCAGTACGCCGGCATCGCCGCCCTCACGGGACCGCAAGACGCCGTCGAGATGATGGCGGCAGCTTATCGCAAGCGGCGGCGCATGGTCCTCGACGCGCTGGACGAGATGGGCATGAACTACGGCATGCCACAGGGCGGTCAGTTCGTCTTCGCCGATATCGGCTTCACGGGTTTGGACAGCGCCGAAGTCGCGCAGCGAATGCTGAGCGAGCAGCACGTCCTGGCTTATCCAGGCTCGGCATTTTCCAAAGACCGCAAAGATTACCTGCGCATGACCTTCCTGCAGCCGGAAGATCAATTGTTGGAAGGCTTGCAGCGCATGAAAGCCGCCATGGACAAGATCATGGCGGAAAAGAAGTGACAAGAGCATCAGCAGGATTTCTTTCAGCCCGGCGAATGGAGACAAGATGAACGAGCCACTGGGTGATAAAGTAGCGGTCATCAGCGGCGCGAGCCACGGGCTGGGGCAAGCGACGGCGGAACATCTGGCGGCTTTGGGCGCGCATGTTTGTCTGCTGGCGCGGCGTATGGAACCCTTGCAAGAGGCGGCGGAGGCCATCAAGAGCGCCGGCGGCGCAGCCAGCGCCTTCCCCTGCGACGTCGCCGACCCGGCCCAGGTTCAAGCCACAGCCGCCGCCATCCAACAGGCATTGGGACAAGTGCATATCCTGGTCAACAATGCCGGCATTCCCGCGCCGCGCAGCTTCGCCGAAACGAATTTCGGCGATTGGGACGCGGTCATCGGCGTCAACCTGTCCGGCGTATTTTATCTGACGCGCGCGCTGTGGGACGGGCTGATCGCCGCCGCTGGCGCCACAGTGATCACTATATCCGGCACAGCCGGCTTGCGTGGCGGCGGCAGCCCGGCTTATGGCGCCGCCAAGTTCGCTCTGACGGGCTTGAACCACGCCATCGCGCAGGCTGGCGTAGACCAGCAGATCCGCGCCACGATCTTGTACCCGGGCGGCATCGACACCGGCTGGCGGGGCGCGCCCATCGGCCTCAAGCCGCGCAGCGAAACCATGGACCCGGCTGTCATCGCCAAAATGATCGGGCAAATCGTCACATCGCCGCCCGAGTTCGTGGTCAACGAAGCCGTGCTCAATCCTCTGGATCAACCCTATATGTAAGGTCCGCATTCATGGCATACGAAGTTCGCGACGCATCGCTCGTCAAGCCCTACCCGCTTTCGACACTGGAGGACTTCGCTTTTCGTTTCCTGCGAGCGCTTGGCGCAACTGCCGACGAAGCCGAAATCATCAGCGACGGTCTGATGACAGCTTCGCAATGGTGGCACCCTGGTCAAGGACAAGGACTGGAGAAACTCTTCCGCTATCATCGGCGGGTCAAAAACGGCGGCATACAGCCGGGCGCGTCCATGCGCTGGCGGCGCGACGCCCCTGCTTTCGCTTTGCTCGATGCCGCCCAAGGCTTCGGATACGTCGCCGCGGACCGCGCCATGCGCCGCGCGGTAGAAAAAGCGGAAGCGGCTGGCATCGCCATGGTCGGCGTCCAGCACAGCAACCATTTCGGCATTGCTGGCTATCACGCGCTGACCGCCGCCAAAGCCGGTTTGATCGGCTGGGCATTCACCAACGCCAAAGCGGAAATGGCGCCCTGGGGCTCGGCGCAGCCCGTGCTGGGCACCAACCCCTGGGGCATCGCCATCCCCCGCAGCGGCGATCATGCCATCGTGCTCGACATGGCATTGACCATGTCCGGCAAAGGCATGATGCGCTGGTACGAACAGGAGGACCGCCCGATGCCGGATAATTGGGCGCTGACGCCCGATGGCGAAACCACCACCGATCCCGCCGCCGCCAGAGAGGGACCCATGCTGCCCATCGGCGAATACAAGGGTTACGGCTTGAGCCTGGTCACCGATGTGCTGGCCGGCGTCATGACCGGCGCGCTCTTCGGCATGAATGTCTTCCAGGACGATCGCAATTTCGATGTGGGACACATGATGATCGCCATCGATCCCGCGGCGCTGATGAGCCGAGAAGGTTATGAGGCGCGGCTGGCGCAACTGGTCGCCCAAGTCAAGAGCGCCCCGTCCATTGACGAGGGCAAGCCTGTCTTGCTGCCGGGTGAAATCGAATTTCGGCGCATGGCCGAGCGGCAAATGGACGGCATCCCCGTCTCGCGCGAGACGGTCGCGGGTTTGAGAGAGCTGGCAGCCGATCTCGGCGTCGCCTTTACATTATGAGTTGCCAAAAGTATTTGCAAGCAAGTAATGAGAAATATGGAAAATTAAAGGACGAACTTTATGGGCAACAGTTCGCAAATTGACGTGGCGCGCCGGCGGGGCTTGATCCCGGAAGACTTAATGAAATTCCGCTGGCTGTCCGAGCTGGCGCTTTCGCCCGCTGGCGCGCAGATCGCCTACACCATTCGCCGGCCCGACGCCGCCTCCAACGGCTACATCACTCACCTCTATTTGCATGACCTGGGAACGGATTCGGCAGCGCGCCTGACCGATGGCGACTGCCAGGTCTCTTCAATCGCCTGGAGCCGCGACAGCAGCCGCCTCGCCTACAGCTACAGCGATAGCGAGGGCGCTTCCGTCCGCGTCATCAACCTGCGGGACGACTTCGAGGATGTTTATCCAACTGACGGCGCGCCCATGACCGGCCTCGATTGGTCGGCTGACGGCAGCAAGCTGGTCGGCGCGCGCTGGACGCCCATGCGCAGCGCCGATGATCGCGGGCCCGTCGCTGGCATACCCAAGCCGACCATCAAAGTGGTGCGCCGCTTGCGCTACAAGCAGGACGGCGTCGGCTGGGTGCATGACCGGTACTTGCAAATTTGGGTGCTGGAGCTGGAAACCGGCGACCTGGTACAAGTCACGCATAGCGAATGCGATTATTCCTCGCCGAGCTGGAGCAACCGCGGCGACCGAATCGCTTTTGTCGGCATGGCGCGCGAGCAGAATACGCCGCTCGGCTATGGGCAGATTTTCATCTGCGATTATCCCGAAAGCGAGCCGCGCCTGCTGCTGCCGGGTTGGCAAGGCACGGCTTTCAGCCCGGTCTGGGGCGACGACGATCGTCATATCGCTTTCGCCGGCCACAACCTGCCGCCGCCGGTCAATCGGCGCAACTTCTGGCAGCCGCACCTGGCTGAGGTCGCGGCGGGAACCGCCAGCAAATTGGGCGCGGATATCGACGAAGAAGTCGGCAATTATGGCGTTTCCGACCAACGCAAAGGCTTGAGCAATGTAACCATGAAATGGTCGCCCGGCGACGAATGGATCTACTTCCTGATGACCGAAGCAGGCGCCAGCAATCTCTATCGCATCAACACGGCCGGCGATTATGAGAAAGTGCTCGGCGGCAACAGCATCACCTTCGAATACAGTCCAGCCAAAGGCGGCATGGCGGCTTATGGACAAGCCGATCCTGCCAACCCGGGCGAGCTGTATATCTGGCAAAATGGCGAATCGCGCAAACTGAGCAATCTCAATCCCTGGCTGCGCGATCATGAGCTGGCCAGTCCCGAAAGCTATTGGTACGACGGCGTCGATGGCGCCAAGGTGCATGCCTGGTCGATCAAACCGCTGAACTTCGACCCAGGCAAGAAATACCCGCTCGTGCTCTATGTGCATTGTTCGATGTTCTCCTGGGACTTCAATCACGAATTCCAGGTCTACGCCAACGCCGGCTACGCCGTGGCTTATTTCAACCAGCGCGGCACCACCGCCGGTTACGGGCAAGCCTGGACCAAAGCCAGCGAAGGCGACCAGGGCGGCAAAGACTACGAGGAGATCATGCTGGGCGTCGATGAACTGGTCGCGCGCCCTTACATCGACAGCGAGCGTATGGGCGTCACCGGCGGCAGTTGCGGCGGCTTCATGACCAACTGGGTCGTGGGCCACAGCGACCGCTTCGCCGCGGCCGTCGCGCAGCGCTCGATCACCAACCAGATCAGTTTCTTCGGCACCTCGGACATTGGTCCCGAATGCACCGGCGGCGAGACGCGCACCGATCCCTGGCGCGATTTGGGCAGCAGTTGGGCGCAGTCGCCCATCGCTTATATCGACAGCATCAATACGCCGCTGCTCATCATCCACAGCGACCAAGATCATCGCTGCGCGCTGGAACAAGCCGAGCAGATGTTCGCCGCCCTGCGCTGGCGCGGCAAGGCGGTCGAGCTGGTCATCTTCGAAGGTGAAAATCACGACCTGTCGCGCGGCGGGCGACCGGGCAATCGCATCGAACGGCAGCATCGCCTACTGGGCTGGTTCAAGAAATACCTGGGAACGCATCCCGTGAAAATATCGGTCAAATAGGGCGACGTGGCGCCGCGCATAGGGCGCGTAGTCACCGCCCTTCGACGCTGCGGGTCGCCGCCCGCACAAGAAAAGGAGAAACTGCATGTTAAAAGTAGGCAACGTAAGCGCCAAAGCCGGTGAAAAGACCTTTGGCTATCTGGAGACGGCTCAGTCGCGTTCGGGCATGCGGCTCGATGTCCCCGTGCATCTGATCGCCGGGGCGCAGCCGGGACCCACGCTCATGCTGCAAGGCGCGATCCACGGCGCCGAAGTCATCGGCTCCATCGCCATTCTCGATTTCGTGGCGAAAGCCGATCCCGCAGCCCTCCGCGGCAATGTCATCGCCGTGCCCGTCGTCAACCGCGCCGGCTTCGAGCTGGGCACGCGCGGCTCCCTTGTCGACGACAAGGACATCAGCCGGCTCTTCCCCGGCAAGAAAGACGGCAGCGTATCCGACCAGACCGCTTATATCTACTTCCAGGAAGCCATCACCCAAGCCGACGTGCTAATCGATTTCCACGCCGGCGCTCGCACCGCCTATGAGCGCTATGTCCTGTTCAACGCGGAAGAAGACCCGGACAATCTGACCCTGATGGAGCAGAGGCGGCGCAAGCTGGTAGTGGCTTTCGGGCTCGACCAAGCGGCTTTCTTCCCGCCGGGCACCTTCGGCAGCGGCGCCTCCAAGGTTGCGATTGAAGAGGTCGATACCCTGCAGATCACGCTGGAATTCGGCGGTGGCACCGGCTGGTTCAAAAACGGCGAGGACAACGTGCGCGATGCCGAACGCGGCATCTGGAACATCCTGAAAGCCATGGGCATGATCGACGGCGAACTCGAAGCCGACGGTCCCCTTTGTACCGTCTACAAGGCCGGCGTCGTCATCTGGAAACCGGCCGTGGATGGGCTTTTCATCCGCGACAGCAAATTCCGCGACCAGCTCCAAACCGGCGATGTCTATGGCCGGCTGGTCGATCCCTACACCGGTGAGCTGCTGGCGGAAATGCCAACGCCCAAAGATGGCATCGTGATACCGAGCGGACAAGAATGGCCCACCGTCGGCGCCACCTCCATCGGCATTCTCGGTTCCATCGACCGCGTCGAAGACCGCCGCGCGCTGGACTTGTCCGTCAGCTTTGATTAACCCGAGGGGAGTAGATTACAAATGAAGATAGGAACGATAGCAGCGCAGGCGGGCGAAAAGAGCTACGGTTTTTTCAAAACTGGCGAGACGCATGGACGCTTCCCGGCGCACATCCCCCTGCATCTGATCGTCGGCGCGGGGGACGGTCCCATGCTGGTGGTGCAAGCGGGGACGAGCGGGCTGGAAATCGAACCCGCGCTGATCCTGCCCCATGTCGTCAAAGAACTCGACCCGGCCCAGATCAAGGGAACGCTGGTACTTGTGCCCCTGATGAACACATCCGGCTTTGAATTCGCGCAAATCAACAGCGCCTGGGACGACAAGCACCTCAACCGCCTGGGGCGCGGCGCCGCCGATGGCAGCGTCAGTGAACAGATGATCCACGCATACTATCAAGCCGTCATCGCCAAAGCGGACGCGCTAGTCGACATCCGCACCGGCTCGCAATGGAGTTATCACCATTTCGCCGGCGTCTACGACGACGGCGATGTCGAGGCCTCGAAAGCTTTAGCGGTCGCGCTGGGACTGCCGCAGGTGGCGCTCGGTCAAGCCGCCGATGATTCCATGGCGCTGGAAGCCGCGCGCGATGGCTTGGCTGTTGTCGCGGCGCATATCGGCGGCGGACCGGGCTTGCGCGATTATCGCGATCGCGATCTGGGACGCATGCGCAATGCCGTTCTCAATGCCATGCGGCGCCTGGGCATGCTGGACGGCGCGCTGGAGAGCGATGTCGACAGCGTAGCGGTCATCAACCGTCACACCGTCATCAAGCCTAGCGGGCAGCGCGGCTTCGTCTTCATGGACAAGCGCTTGCGCGGCGCGCAGGTCAATGTCGGCGACAAGCTCGGTTATGTGCGCCATCCCTTCTCGGGCGAAGTCATCGAAGAGATAAGAGCGCCGCGCGCGGGGATCATGGTCGATGCCGGCGCTTCCTGGCCCGTGCCGCTGGAAGGCTCCGTCCTGGCGATTCTGGGCGACTTGGTCGAGGAGATTGAAGTTGCTTAAGCTCACGCGCCTCGACGCGTCAGCCGAGGGCATGACAGGTTTGACGCGACATAGACCGAGACAGCGGGCCCGCTAATAGCTGAGCCCTACAGGAATCATTAATGTTTGAAAGCTGTAGGGGCGACCTATCAGGTCGCCCGAAAATCACCGAAATATATCAGGTTTTCGGCCTAATCGCAGTTGATGAATATCCTCGGTCAAGGAAGGGGCTGGGCGTGAGAACACAGGCGAGAACACTTGGCTAGGCCTCCGTCATGATCCTGAGCATCTGGAACCGCAGCAGCTTTCGCGTCGGTGTTTACCGCTGGTACTGGGGCGCCAATGTCCTCGTGCATATCACCTATCTGCTGCAAGCGGTGGCGCTCGGCTGGCACATGCTCGAAGTGACCGGTTCACCCTTTCAAGTCGGCTTGGTCGCCTTCGCTTACGGCCTGCCCTTGCTCGTCGTCGCGCCTTTTTCCGGGCTGGTGGCCGACCGCATGAAACGGCAATGGGTGGTGCAGGGGTCCCTGGCGGTCGCCGTGCTGACATCGGCTGGCCTGGCGCTGTTGGCGAAATCGGGCATAAACGAGCCGATCGTCTTTCTGCTCGCTTCTTCTCTGCTGGGCGGGACATTCGCCTTCTATGCGCCGGCGCGCATGGCGCTGCTGCCGAACCTGGTTCCGGATGCCATGGTCTTCAACGCGACGACACTGAGTTATTCGGGCACCCGCTTGATGGGATTTTTCGGTCCGGTATTAGCCGGTTATCTTTTGCAATTCACCGACATATTTGTCACCTTCTGCGTACAGACCCTGCTCTTCGCCCTAGGCGCGGCGCTCTATCTCAAGGCGACGCATTTTCTGCCCAATCCGAAACGGAAGAACGGAGGACAAAGCAGCATATTGCAGGGTTTCGGCGAAATCAGCGCCTATTTTCGCGGCAATCAAGCGCTTCTGGCTTTGCTGGCATTGAGCTTGGTCTTCGTGCCGATTGGCATGCCCTACCAAAAGCTGATGCCCATTTTTGTCGCCGAGGCGCTCAACGAAGGTCCGGCAATCCTGGGATTGCTGGTGGGCAGCGCCAGCCTGGGTTCGGCGCTTTCCGGCTTCGCCGTCGTTGTCATCGGCGATGTCTATCCAAAGGGCAAAGCGATTCTGGTCTTTTCCAGCTTTTTCGGCTTGGGCATGGTTGTCTTCGCTTTCATTCGGCAGCCGCTCTTCGCGCTCGGCTGGATTTTCCTGGTCGGCGTCGCTTCCGGTTTGTTCCTCACCTTGATCAACGCGCTGCTCCTGACGCAACTGCCCGACGAACTGCGCGGACGCATGATGAGCCTCTGGGGCATGGTCTGGGGTCTCATTCCCTTGACGACGCTGCTGGCGGGCACAGTCGCCGAGTTCTGGAGCATCTCCGTAGTACTGGTCTTCGCTGGCGCATGCGTCACCGCGACTTGTATCACGTTATGGGCGCGGCGGTCACCGCTGCTCGATTTATAAGACCATGGTTCTGCTCTTGCGCAATCACGAAATCCGCGGACTGATGGACCTGCCCGCATATATCAAAGCTGTGGAAGACGGCTATCGCGAAATCGGCACGGGCGCGGGCGCGGCTTTCCCGCGCGAAAATCTGTGGATCAAAGACGACAAAAGCGACGAAGCCAAGAAAGATGAGAAAACCGACAGTCATCGCGCTGGTCATCTGCGGGCTGGCAGCAAAGCCTCTTTCAAGTTCAAAGGCGCGCTTCTGCCGGGCTTGGGCGCCGCTGGATTGAACGCCTACACGGCCGGTTTGCCTAGCGGGCTGGAAACTTTTCTCTTCCTCTTCGACACGGACAGCGGCGCTTTGGCTGCTGTGATGGAAGTGCTATATTTCGACTGGCTCAAGACCGCGGCTGTTTCCGCGCTGGCGACCAAATATATGGCGCCAGCAGATAGCCCGGTCCTGGCTTTGTTTGGCACGGGACGGCACGCCCGCTCGCAACTTTACGCGCTCGTAGAAGTAGTGGCACTCAAACGCGTGCAGGCTTACAGCCGCAACGCCGACAAGCGGCGCGCCTTCTGCCGGGTGATGAGCGCCGAGCTCGGCATTGAAGTGAGCCCAGCCGACTCGCCGGCGGCTGCCCTGCGCGATGCCGATATCGTCACTACCATCACAACATCGCCCAGTCCAGTCTTCCGGGGCGTCGACCTGCCGGATAAGCCAGTCCACATCAATGCCCTCGGCGCTCATTATCCCTGGGTGCGCGAGGTGGACGATCACACCGTGCTCAACAGCCGCGTCATCGTCGACGAATGGCGGCAAGGTTTGGCGGAAAACGGCGAACTGCGCATCCCCATGGCGGCGGGCTTGATTGACGAGACGCAGGTCGCCGGCGACCTGGGCGCGCTGGTCGCGGGGAAGATCCCCGCCCGCCACCCCGATACCCGCTGGACGCTTTTTCTTTCCGGCGGCACTGGCGTCGAAGACCTGGCTGTGGCACGGCGGCTTTACGAGGCTGCGGTCGAAGGCGGCATCGGCACAGAATTTGCCTTTAATCAACCATACGAATTTGAACTATAAGGAGCGGAGGATTCATGTTAACTCAGGATGCACTCAAGCGGGACACAGCGCGGCGGGTCAAGCGCCTGCAAGCGATGATGAAGGAAAACGATCTCGATGCCATGATCATCACCGGGCAGGCGATGCCGGGCGGCATGGGCGCCATCCGCTATATCACCCATGCCCATCTCTGGGGCGGCGTCGCTTATGCCATCCTGGGGGCGGATGACCCCTATCCCTGGCTGCAAGTATGGAGTTCCTACCAAGCGGTTTGGAGCCGCAACGAGACCACCACCCTGCCCGAGCGGGTGCTTTCGCCCTACGAAGATATCGTGCGTGCCACCGCCGATACCGCCAAGGGCTACGCCACCGGCAGCAAGCGCATCGGCATGGTCAATATGAGCAAGCTCATGAGCATTGGCGCCTATCAAGCCTTCGCGGCCGAACTCGACGGTTACGAAATGGTCGAGGTGACCGACGCCTTCAACGCCATCCGCCAGATCAAAACGCCCTTCGAGCTGGAAGCCATTCAGCAGAATGGCGCCATACTCGATTCCGCCATGAATGCCTTCCAGGAAATGGCTGGCATCGGCGTGCGCTATTGGAGCGCCTGCGCCGCCGTCGAAGGTTATATCAAGTCCTTGGGCGCCTTCTGGGGGCGGACCAAGCTCTCCCTGGACATCACGCCCTATACCGTGCCAACCCCAAAAGACCTGCGCATGCAGCGCGACGACATCATCAACTTCGAGATCGTCTACGAATCGCCCTATGGCTACTGGCTGGAGATGACCGCCGTCTTTTCCTTTGAGCCGCTCCCGGAGCCTATTCGAGCGCTTCTTAATGGCTATCTGGCGGCGGTGGAAGCCTCTTCGGCTGTGGCGAAAGCCGGCAATACCTTCCGCGATATTTCCGATGCCAACGACAAAACATTGAGCGATCTCGGCTTCCCGGTCGCCGGCAAGCACACGCCCGATTGTCACAGCACGGGCTTGGACGGCAGCGACGGTCCCAACTCGCTCGGCTCGCCCGATTTTGTGCTGCAACCCAATATGGTGCTCTCCTATCATCCCGGCACGGTGCTGGAAAAAGACCGCGGTTTCTTGATCTCGGACAATTTTCTGGTCACGCCAGAAGGCGCTGTCCGCCTCTCGCCGCATCACGCCGACCGCTACTACATGCAGTTGGAAGGATAGGCTATGCGGGCTGGCAACAATCAGCAGGGGATCCTTGAGTCGCCAATTAGTGAAAGGAATACCTCCATGACCAAGCAAAGCGCCGTTTCCGTCATCGGCGAATACGCCGCCGCTCGTCAATACGAAGATCTGTCCGAGCTGACAGTCGCGCGCGCCCGGCAAGTCACGCTCGACTTCATCGGGACCATGCTCGGCGGCTATCAAACCGAGCTCGGTCAACTCGCGGCGGATTATGCCGCGCGCATGCAGCCGGGCGCCGAGGCTTCGATCGTCGGCGACGGCCGCCGCAGCGCGACCGAAGGCGCGGCTTGGGCAAACGCCGTGATGGGCAAGTTCCTCGGCATGGACGACTCGCATCGAACGGCGGGCCATGTCGCTTCTCAGTTGGTGCCGGCCGCGCTGGCGCTGGGCGAAAAACTGCGGCTCAGCGGGCGGCAATTCATCACGGCGCTGGCGGTGGGCTACGACGTCATGGACATGGTGCATTGCGCCGTCGACGCCTGGCAGCGCGAACGCGGGCTGGATCACAAGAGTCAGGCCGGCAGCCTGGCCAGCGCCGCAACCGCAGCTGTCGCCATTGGCTTGCCCGCGGACAAAATCGCGCATGCGCTGGCGCTGTCGATGGACCTGGCTTGCGGCACGGAACAATACGTCTGGGATGCCGGCGCTTGCGACAGCAAAGACTTGTTGGCGGGCTACGGCGCCCGCAACGGCATCTATAGCGCCAAAATGGCCGACTTCGGCTTCCGCGGACCGCCGGGCGCGCTAGACGGACCCTACGGCTATTTTCATGCCTTTGGTCCCGGTTACGACCAATCGATACTCGAGCGGCTAGACAGTCAAGCGCTGGCGCGCACCGGCTTCAAACCCCATGCCGGCTGTCGCCATGTGCATTCCTGCGTCGATGCCACGCAAGAATTGCTAAAAACCGCTCAACCAGATCTCGACGCCATTACCGCCATCGAAATCGACACCTATCACGAGGCGATCACGCCCGCCTTCCGCGTCAATTACCAGCCGCAGACCGTCGGTCAAGCCGGCTTCAGCTTGCCCGTTACCGCATCCGTCATCTTGACGCGAGGCGCTTGGTTCCGCGAAGACATCGAAAGCTACGACAATCCCGCAGCGCGCCGTCTGCGCCAACTGGTCAAGGTCGGGCTGGATGAAGCCATCCAAGCCGAACATCCGCTGAAAAACGGCTGCGAAGTGCGCATCGCCACCGCAGACGGAACGCAATTCAAAGGACGCGTCGAACATGCCAAGGGCGAGCCGGAGAACATGCTAAGCGAGGCTGAATTCGAGAGCAAATTCCGCTATCTGGTGGGCGATCTGCTGCCGGACGCGCAGATCCGCCACCTGTTGGACTGCTGTGATCGCTTGGAGCGTCTTGAAGACGTGAGCGAGTTGGTCCAGCTTGCCATTCCCGAAAAAGTAGCGATGTAAGCGCCCATGAAGATCACCAAGATTGACAGCGCCATCGTGCGCATCCCGCGCCGGCGCGAACTAGCGACGGCTTACGGCGTTTCGACCGACACCAACACGGTGGTCGTGCAGGTCCATACCGACGACGGCGTCACGGGCTTGGGCCAGACGGTCGCCCCCGCGCCTTGGGGCGGCGACCCGGTCGAGGTCATCAAGCTGCAAATCGAAGGCTACTTGCAGCCCGCGCTGCTCGGCGAAGATCCTTTCAACATCGAGCGCCTGCACCAGTTGATGCGGACTGCCCTGCGCAATGCCAACAACGCCTACACCGCCATCGACTTCGCGCTTTGGGATATCAAAGGCAAGGCGCTGGGACTGCCGGTTTATCAATTGCTGGGCGGGGCTGTCAGGCCGGGCGCGCTCTGTCATGGCTTCGTCGAGCGTGGAGAGCCGGGCGCTATGGCGGCGCGCATTGAAGAACTTGCCGCCGAGGGCTGGACCTGGTTCAAAACCAAGATCGGCTTCGGCGTCGACGAGGACCTGGCTTGGTACGGCGAACTGCTAAAGCGGGTCGACGATGGGATTCGATTTCAATTGGACGGCAATACAGGTTATACTCTGGGCGATGCTGTCAAAGTCCTGACATCATTGGAAGCGTTGGGCGGCGTCGCCTTGTTCGAGCAGCCTGTGCGCTACCTGGACGAGATGGCTTTCCTGGCGACGCGCTTGCGCAGTCCCTTGCAGGCAGACGAAGCGACAGCCGACCCGCGCAGCGTTTACGAAATCGCCGAGCGCCGCGCCGCGCATGTCTTGCATTACAAGCTGCACAGGTACGGCGGCTTGCTGCCCGCGCAAAGGATGTCGGCTGTCGCGGAGGCGGCTGGATTGGAGATTTCGATTGCGCCATACTTTGATATCATCGCGGCCGCCGCGGCCCATCTGGCGGTGGCGACGCCGATTGCGAAGTGGCCCGCCGGCTTCTCCGATATGACCGATTCCATTCTGGCTGAGCCCTATCAGCCGCAGGGTCAAATCTTGAAGCCGCCGCCGGGCAATGGTTTGGGACTAGCCATTGATGAAGATAAACTGGCGTACTACGCTTCGTTGGAATAACTTGGGAATAACTTGGAATGAGCTTCGGAATAAGTTGGAGCGCGTTCTTTGGGGGGTTATCACATGAACATGGCAGCGAAGGAGGTGAATATAGCCAATGCCAATTAATGACTCGTCAGTTACTATCGGAGTGTAATTTCACATAAGGAGTGAATCGTGAAAACTGCAAGACTTTTTCTACTTCTTAGCCTGATCGCCATGATTGGCGCACTGGCATTCGCGCCCGCCACGGCGCAAGACGACATGTCCGAATTCGTCTTCGCCCACAGCGGTCCCATCCGACCTATGGATCCGCACTCGCACTGGTACGGCTCCACCCACCATTTGCTCAACTTGTATTACGACTGCTTGATCTGGCGCTCGGCTGACGGCAGCGGCTACGTGCCGCAAGCCGCCCACAGCTGGGAGACCGTCGACGACACCACCTGGCGCTTCCACCTGCGCGAAGGCGCTACCTTCCACAATGGCGAGCCGGTCGATGCCGCAGCCGTCAAGTGGAATATCGACCGCGTCCGCCATCCCATCGGCGACATCCCGCTCTATCAGCAATGGGCATTTGTCAAAGAAGTCGTGGTCGTGGATGACCTGACTGTGGATATCCTCACCAACGAGCCCCACGCCTACTTCGAGAATGACGTCAGCTACAACGGCTGCGAGCTGATCCCGCCCGCTTACTTCGAAGAAGTAGGCCAAGAAGAGTTCAACCGCAACCCGGTCGGCTCTGGTCCTTATACGCTGGCTGAACTCAGCGAGAACGACCGCTATGTCTTCGCCGCTTGGGACGACTATCACAGCGGACGCCCCGAGGTTGACCGCGTGGTTTACCAGGTCATCCCCGAGCCGTCGGCGCAGGTCGCCGCCTTGCTCGCGGGACAGGTCGACATGATAAAAGGCGTGCCCGCGCCCGACCGCCCCACGATCGAAGCGACTGATGGCCTCACCCTGCTCACCGAAAGCGGCAACAGGATGTACCACTACTATGCCCGCGTCGATACCGAGAGCGGCGCCTTCCCAGAGACCTTCCCGGATTATCAGCCGGCCACGCTGGATATCAACGTGCGCAAAGCCATCACTCACGCGCTTGATCGCCATCTGCTGGCGGAAGTGCACGGCTCTGCCAGCGCCCGCCTGGCCCGTGTCTGCTCCTACTATCCGGAAGGCATGGCAGACAAATACGCCGATCCCGACATAATTGCCGAATGGTACGATCCCGACATGGCGAAGGAATATCTGGCGAAAGCCGGCTATGCCGAGGGCGAAGGTCCTACCATCTACCTTGATACGCCTGTCGTTGGCCGTGGCGGCAGCGCCAAAGAAGTCGCTGAAGTCGCCGCCGCCTTGCTCGAGGATGTCGGCTTCACGGTTGATCTGACCGTCCGCGACGCCTCCGCCTTCGCTGTCGAAGTACAGCGCAGCGGCAACAACCGCGAACTGATGCTGGCGGCTCTGGGCTGCGGTCCCGCCCTGCTGCCGCTTTTCTACAATTGCGACTGGTCGGCGGTTGCCTACAGCATTTGTGACGAAGATTGGGATGCCGTGGCAGGAGCGATCCAGGTAACGATCGATCGCGATGCTCGCCTCGACCTTTGGGAACAGTGGTGGGAATACTACATCGACTTGACCCAGACCATCACGCTATTCGAGATAACGGATGTGATGGCGCTGAATACAGCCGAATTCGATTTCACGCCGCGCAAAGACGGCTGGATGACCTTCCGCGACGTCAAGCTCGCGGGTATGTAGTCCAACCCCCTCGGTCCCCCCATCGCAATGGGGGGATGACCGCTGCATTGTCGAGACTCTGCAGTGGAAACGCACCCCTTCCCTGATACTTCGGGGAAGGGGCCGGGGGATGGGGTAGAAAAGCATGCGCGGATTCTTCATCAGCCGTTTGATCCAATTGGTCGCGACCATGTTCATCGTCTCCGTGGTCGTGTTTTTCATCCTGCGCTTGAGCGGCGACCCGATCATGGTCGTAGCGCCTGACTTCTTCAGCCAGGAGCAGATCGAGCAGATGCGCAAGTTTTGGGGCTTTGACCGCCCCCTAGGCGAGCAATACATCACCTTCCTTAGTAAAGCCATAACAGGCGATTTCGGAAAATCTTATCTAGCCAAACGCCCCGCCATGGAGTTGATCATAGAACGACTGGGTTACTCGTGGCTCTTGGCCGCGGCATCGGCCGCCATCGGCTTGACCGTCGCAGTGCCGCTCGGTATTTTGTCCGCGCTCAAGCGCAACAGCTTGCTTGACCTGATAATCACTTCACTGTCATCGCTTGGTACTGCCATGCCCAGCTTCTGGCTCGGGCTCATGCTGATTATCATATTTTCGGTGCACCTGCGCCTCCTGCCTGCCTATGGCGCTTTGGAGCCTAATTCCATCATCCTGCCCTCAGCCACGCTGGGCGTCGGCATGGCGGCGCGCCTTTCCCGCATGACTCGCTCGGCGATGCTGGAAGTGCTGAATCAAGATTATGTGCGTACCGCTCACAGCAAGGGCTTGATGCAGAAAACTGTCATTTTGCGGCATGCCCTGCGCAATGCCCTCATCCCGATTGTCACCGTATTTGGCTTGCAGCTTGGCTGGCTCTTGGGCGGTTCGGTCGTGGTTGAAAGCGTCTTTTCCTGGCCCGGGCTGGGCCGTCTCATGATCGACTCGATCAGCGTCCGCGACAACACCGTCGTTCAAGCCGGTCTGTTATTCTATGCTTTGTCCTTTATTCTGATCAACTACGCCATTGACGCCATTTACATCGTCCTTGACCCGCGCATCAAGTTCCAATAGAAAATGACCATGGACACGCAGAGCAGTCAACAATCTACAATGGGGACTAAAGCGGAAGCAATAGCCGACATTTCGCCTCGCCGCAGCGCGCCTTTGCGCATTCTGTCCACCCTGCTTAAGAGTCCGGTCGGCGTAGCCGGCAGCCTGATCGTGACAGTCGTAGTGGTATTGGCTATTTTCGGACCCGTGATCTCCCCGCAGGATCCCATGGGTAGGAACATCCGCGCCCGCTTCAAGCCACCGGGTTTTGTTGACGATAGCGGCATAATGTATACGCTTGGCAACGACCAACTGGGCCGCGACATCTTAAGCCGCATCATCGCCGGCAGCCGCGTCTCGGTGCTTGTCGGCGTCGTTTCCGTGCTCATTTCGGGCACGATCGGCGTCATATACGGTCTCATCAGCGGCTTCGTCGGCGGCATCGTCGACAGCCTTCTCATGCGCATCGTCGACGGCTTGCTCGCCATTCCCTTCATCATCCTTGTCATCGCCATATCCGGCGTCGTCGGCGCGGGCTTGTCGACGCTTATCCTCATCCTCGGCTTCACCGGCTGGACCACCTATGCCCGCGTCATCCGCGGCGAGGTGCTCAAAGTGCGGGAAATGGAATATGTCATCGCCGCCTATGCCCTGGGGCAGAGGCGCGCCAAGGTCATGTTCATCCACATCTTGCCCAATGTCGTCTCTTCCGCAATCGTCCTGGCAGCCGTGCAGGTCGGCGTTACTATCCTGGCTGAATCCTCGCTCAGCTTCCTGGGCTTGGGCGTGAAGCCGCCGACGGTGACCTGGGGCTTGATGCTCTCCGATGGCAAAACTTATATCAACAGCGCTTGGTGGATGACCGCCTACCCCGGCATCGCCATCACCATCACCGTGCTGGGCGTGGTCTTCCTCGGCGATTGGCTGCGCGACTTCCTCGATCCCAATGTCCGCGGCCGCGCCTAGGCAATCGCGGTGACCGCCCCCTTCCGCGTCCCGCGTTCCCGCGCCAACCACGTGCATCAAGCCCTGCGCGACCAAATCATGACTGCGCTCGAGCCTATCTTGTTCGACGACTACCGCAGCAGCTACACGATTCGCGCCGAATTCGAAGCCGCCTTCGCTGCCGAAATGGGACAGCGCCATGCCATCGCCACGCACTCCGGCACTATCGCTCTCTTGCTGGCGCTGCGCGCCTGCGGCATCGGACCCGGCGACGAGGTGATCACCGTCGGCAATTCCGATGTCTCCACCACCGGCGCCATCAGCCAGTGCGGCGCGGCGCCCGTCTTGTGCGATGTGACGCTGACAGACTACACCATTGATGTCGCCCAAGTCGAAGACCTGATCACCGACAAATCTCGCGCCATCCTTCCCGTCGATCTGCACGGCCATCCAGCCAATGTCAAGGCGCTGCGCCCGCTGGCCGATCAATATGGGCTGAAAATCGTGGAAGACGCCGCCCTGGCCAGCGGCGCTTATGATCACGGGGCGCCGGTCGGCGCTTTCGCTGATGTAGCGATGTTCAGCTTCGCGCCTTTCAAGCCGCTGGGCAGCGCCGGCAACGGCGCCATGCTGGTTACGAATGACGACTCGCTCGCGGACGCGCTGCGCTTGCTGGTCAGTTATGGGCACGTGCCTGCGACAGCCAATCAGCCGCCCGGCTATCAGAACTACGTCGCCGAAGGCTACAATGCGCCGCTTGATGGCTTGCAGGCGGCATTGCTCCTGGTCAAGCTGCCTTACCTGGCCGAATGGACAAGGCAACGCCGCGCCATCGTCAGCAGATTGGCAACCGGCCTGGCGGATAGCTCGGCGCGCCTGCCGCGCTTCCGCGCCGAATCGCAGCCGACCTTCCGCTCCTACGCCATCGCTGTCGACCAACAGCAGGCGGTTTATCAGGGACTGCGCGCCGCCGGCATTGAAGCCGTCATTCACTATGCGCCGCCGATCTATGACTATGCCGTCTACGCGAGCCAGTTCCCGCAGCGCGAAACCTTGACGGCAACCGAGCGCCTGGCAAAGCAGATTGTCAATCTACCGGTCACGCCGGAGTTGACCAGCGACGAGCTTGATTACATGATCGATGTGACGCGACGACTGATAACGTAAGGCTAAGCGGGAATAAGCCCAAGAAAATAATATAAAATGTTGGCTTTGCAAATTTTTGTTGGAATTACTGGCGAGTCAATTGCGCCGCCCATAAAAACTGAGATTACAGGAGAACCTAAAAATGTCCGATTCTAGAAATCTTTTGGAAGAAATCGCCGATTACGCCATCAGCCTGCGCTACGAAGACATCCCGTCCGAAGCTGTTGAACTGGCGAAGATGATCGTCTTCGATTCCATTGGCACCGGGCTGGGCGGGTATCAGCGCGCATTGGGCAAAAAGGCTGTTGGCTATGCCAAAAGCATGATGGCGGGGGATGAAGCCACACTGCTCGGCAGCGGTCAGCGCGTATCGCTCGAAGGCGCGGCTTTCGCCAATGCGGTAATGGTCAAGATCCTGGGCATGGACGATTCGCATCGCTCGGCCGGGCATATCGCCTCGCAAGTGGTTCCAGCCGTATTGGCTGTCGGCGAGGCTTTTCACACTTCGGGCGAAGAGCTGATCATTGCCATCGTCGCCGCTTACGACTTTGCCGTGCGCGTTGGGGGGCTGGTCCGCCCCATGCAGCGAGAGCGCGGGCTCGATCTCAAAGGCACGCTAGGCGTCATTTCCGCCGCCCTGGCAATTGCCCGTTGCGCGCGTCTGGATCGCGACGCGATGATCAACTGCGTCGCGCTGGCGGCTGACCTGGCATCCGGCACCGAGCAATATGTCTATGAAGGCGGCGCCTGCGACACTAAAGACTTGATCTCGGGTTTCGCAGCGCGCAATGCCGTTTTCGCCTTGCGCCTGGCGCAAGCCGGTTTCTACGGTCCGCGCGGCGCCCTGGACGGGGAATACGGTTTCTTCCGCGCCTTCGGCGGACGTGGCAGTGTCCACGCGCCACATGGCTACGACCGCGAACTCTTCGCCGACCTGGGCTGCAACTTCGCCATCCTCGGCACGGGTTTCAAACCTCACGGCGGCTGCCGGCACACCCATCAAGCCATCGACGCCGTGCAAGCGATTCTGCAAGGGGGTCCGCTTGACATTGCGGCGATTGAATCCATTGAGCTTGGCACCTACGGCTACGCCACCCGCCCCAGCTTCCGCGTCGACGCCAATCCGCCTTCCCGCGAGGTGGCTGGCTTGAGCATTCGCGTTTCGACAGCGGTTGCGCTGCAGCAGGGCAGCGCCTGGCCCCAAGACTTCAGCGCCTGGGATGACCCCGAAGCGCGCCGCCTGCGCAATCTGATTGATGTGCAAGTTGATAGCGAGATTGAAGCGGATTACCCGCGGCTCAACGGTTGCCGCTTGCGCATCGCCCTGGATAGCGGCGAGTTGCGCCAAGCCTATTTGCCCAATATGAAAGGCGAGCCGGAATTCCGCATGAGCCAGGAGGAACTGCGCGAGAAATTCGCCGTTCTGACGGGCGATCTTTTCCCGCCAGAGCGTGCCGAGCGCATTTACGCGCTTTGCAGCCGCTTGGAATCTCTGGCGCGGATCAGCGATCTAAGCCAACTCTGCGGCGCGGCTGAACCAGTCCACGCCTAGTTTTCGCGGCTTAGGATATACCAGACTTTTTCGCCCTGGCGCTGCAATCCACTGACAATATAACCCTGCGCCAGCAGCTCGGTCAGCGCCGCGCGCGCATACTGCTGCCACTGCCCGGCGCGCCCCTTGTTTTGTCGTTTCAATTCGGTGACATCGGCCGGTATTTCCACGCCGAAGTGCCCGTCGCCGCCCTTTGCTGGCTGGCGATATTGCAGCCTGCCGCCTTTTTCAACAAGCGCCATCGTCAGCGCGCCCGGCCAGTCCTGCTTGCTTGGCCGCCAGTCACCCGCCGCCAACCCCATCACTTTGGGAGAATCGAGCTGCCACTGCGCTTCCAGGCGGTCACTGGCGAGCCCGGCATTCAGCTCGTCCTGCATCGCCCCATAGTGATTGACATAGTAGCGGCGCGCCGCCGCCCCCAGCCGATTGAGGTTGAAATTGGCGTTGCCAGCCTGCATCGGGTCGAAGGTCCAAGCCATCACGCGATAGCCATTCGCCAGCGCCCATTCGCGCTGCGCTTGCTTGAGCGCGAAGCCGATGCCGCCGCGCTGATAATCGGGATGCACCGCCGTCATGTGCGACCACAACCAGACTTCGTCGCCCCGTTTCGCCGCGATGCCAAAACAGAAGCCGATCAGACGGTCCTCGATCGCCGCGCCCAGCACGCTGCCGCCGGCCACGGTCGCCGCTTTCATGGTATGGGGCGAGGTGCATTCGTGATCGCGCATGCCCCAGACGTCCTTCTGCAAGGCAACCGTCTCCAGAAGATCGTTCATGGCATGCAGTTCGCGGATGTTTACCCCCCTAGAGAGGGGGGGAGCGTGGAAGGGGGGGAGATCTTGCTTCATTTACTTAATTATCCGCACACTGCGATAAATGACCGTGAGCCTGCAATGATAGCAAGCCGTCTTGCAAAAGGCAAAACCCGTCGCGGTCGATTTGCAATCTGTCAAGGCCACCCTATAATCAGTGCATTGTTCGCCAAGTCAAAGAAAAGGGATGTTCCCAGAACCGCATTTGGTCCCATCGGCGCTTGAGGCGATTGGCAATACGCCGCTGGTGGAATTGTCGCGCATTTGCGCAAGGCTTGATGGCGCTGTCTTCGCCAAGCTGGAGTATCTCAATCCCGGTTATTCCAAGAAGGACCGCATCGCCCGGCAAATGATTGAAGATGCCGAGGCGCGGGGCGAGCTGCGCCCCGGCGATACCGTGGTCGAATTGACCAGCGGCAACACCGGCACAGGCTTGGCCATCGTTTGCGCCGTCAAGGGCTATCGCTTCGTGGCTGTGATGTCCCGCGGCAACTCCCCCGAACGCGCCCGCATGATGGCCGCGCTGGGCGCCGAAGTCGTGCTGGTCGAGCAATGCCCAGCTTCCCAGCCGGGACAAGTTTCCGGCGCGGACCTGGCGCGCGTCGAAGCAAAGGCGCGCGAGATCGTGGTCCAGCGCGGCGCTTTCCGCGCCGATCAATTCCAGCTCGAGGGCAACCGCCGCGCGCACTACCTGCACACCGCGCCGGAAATCTGGCGGCAGTCCGGCGGCATCGACGCTTTCTGCGATTTTATCGGCAGTGGCGGATCCTTCGCCGGCTGCGCGGCGTACTTCAAGGAGCGCGACCCCGCCATTCAATGTTATATTGTGGAACCGCAAGGCGCGGCCGCCTTTGCGGGGGAAGCGGTCACGGCGCCGAATCACAAGATTCAAGGCGGCGGCTATGCCATGGCGGCGCTGCCAATGATCAATCGCGATCTGGTTGACGGCTGCCTGCGCGTCAGGGACGAAGAAGCCGCGCGCATGTGCCGGCGGCTGGCGCGTGAAGAAGGCTTGTTCGCCGGCTATTCATCCGGGGCCAACCTGGCTGCGGCGCTGCAACTGCTGCGGGGGAAACATCGGGGGCAAGCCGTCGCCATTCTGCTGCCCGATTCCGGCTTGAAATATCTGAGCACAGACCTGTGGGATTGAAGTCATGAACGCAAATGAATCGCGCGACGATATCGTCCGCTGGATCCGCAGCAACCACGAATCCCTATCGCCCAGCCAGCAGAAGGTGGCTGAATTCCTGTTGAAAGGCGGCATCAACGTCATCCACTTGACCATCACCGAGATCGCCGGCGCCGTCGGCGTCAATTCGTCGACCGTGGTGCGGACCGCGCAAGCGCTCGGTTTCGATGGCTTCCCGGAATTGCAGTCGGTCTTGCGCAGCCAGTTTCTTAATCAGGCGCAGATCGCGCAGCGCATGCAGATCGGATCGCAAAAGCTGATCGAAGACCTCGCTTCCGGCGAACCGGAGAATCAACACTTGCTGAGCGCGGTGCTGCGCGACGAGGTCCAGACCTTGCTCGATCTGCCGCAGCACGTGCCCATCCATGTTTTCGACCGCGCCGTCGATTTGATTGACCGCGCCAAGCATGTTTACATCATTGGCTTGGGCGATTCCTTTCCGCTCGCGCTCAATTTCGGCATCATGCTGCGCTATATCCGCCCGCATACCACCGTGCTCACGCCGGGCATCGATCCCATCGCCGCGCAATTGACGCCGCTCGCGGAAGGCGATCTGATCTTCGCGCTGTGCTTCGCCCGCTACACGCGCGAGACCTTGACCGTGATGGAAGTAGGCAGGCAGCGCGGCGCCTCCGTAGTCACCGTCACCGACAGCCATGTATCGCCGGCCGCCAAGCGCGCCGATCGCGCGCTGATCGTGCCCTTCCGCCTGCGCCTCTTCAGCAATACCGTCGCGCTCTTCGCCTTGCTCGACGCCATCCTGGGCGCCTTGTCCCTGCGCTATCCGGAAAAAACGCGCGCCCGCCTCGACAGCCTCGAAGACCTCTACAAGCAGTTCAATCTTTTGAGCGCGGACGATGATTGAAGCTCAAGCGCGCACGTTGGGATCGAGCGCGTCGCGCAGGGCGTCGCCGATGATGTTCATGACCAGCACGACCGTGGTGATGGTGACGCCGGGGAAGACGGCGATCCACCACTGCGTGCGCATATAATTGCGCCCGTCTGCCAGCATCGCGCCCCATTCCGGCGTCGGCGGGCTGACGCCCAGACCCAGAAAGCTCAAACTCGCGCCAGCGACAATGGCGCCGGATACGCCCAGCGTCGTTAAGACGATCAAGGGTCCCAGCACCCCGGGCAATACGTGGAAAAACATGATGCGGGGCGAACCCGCGCCCATGCTGCGCGCCGCCATCACATATTCCATCTCGCGGATGGCCAGGGTGATGCCGCGGATAAGACGGGCATAGGTCGGCACGGAAAAGAAGGCGATGGCGATGATCACATTCCGCATGTCCGAGCCGAGCAGGCTCACCAACCAGATGGCCAGAATCAGCCCCGGGAAAGCCAAGATCAAATCCATCAGGCGCATGATGATGTCATCGAGCAAGCCGCCGACGAAACCGCCGATCAGCCCCAGCGGTACACTGACCGCTGTAGCCAGCGCGATTGACAGGAAACCGACTTGCAAGGACACGCGCCCGCCGTAAAGGACGCGGCTCATGATATCGCGCCCCAGCTTGTCGGTGCCAAAAGGATGCGCCAGTGACGGTCCCAGGTTGCGCTCCGGCGTATTGCGCTCGATAGGATCATAGGGCGTTACAATGTCCGCGAAAAGAACCGCCAGCAGAATCAAAGCCAGACAAATGAGCCCAACCACCGCCACGCGGTTGCGCACGAACTTGTGGATGACCAGCTCGTATAAGCCGGTCGGGCGCTCGCTGCTTTTCAATTCATTCACCGTCTGAGTCACTGATACCAGCCGGTCCTATTCATAACGGATGCGCGGATCGACAAAGGCGTAAATAATATCAACAACGAGATTGACAAATACAAATGAGGCGGCAACCAGGATCACCGCGCCCTGAATCATCGGATAATCTCGATTGGAAATGGCGTCAATCGCCAGGCTGCCGACACCGGGCAGATGGAAAATGCTTTCCGTGATAACCGCCCCGCCCAGCAAGCCGCCGACCGAAAGACCCACCACCGTGATGACCGGAATCAAGGTATTCTGCAGCGCATGGCGGATTAGCACGCGGCGCTGCGTCAGTCCCTTGGCGCGCGCCGTGCGCACAAAATCGGTACTCAAGACTTCAATCATGCTCGAGCGCGTCAGACGAGCGATGAGCGCGCTCTGGCCCAGGCCCAGCGTCGTGACCGGCAGCACAAAATGCTTCCAGGTGCCGACGCCTTGCACCGGCAAGACGCGCAGGCCGACCGAAAAAACCAGGATCAACATCAAGCCCAGCCAGAAGGTCGGGATCGAATAGAAGAGCACAGCCAGGACAATGCCGAAATTGTCTATCCAGGTACGCTGATACACCGCCGTCAGCACGCCAATGACCAAGCCCAAACTGGTGCCGATGGCGACGCAAAGAAAGGTCAGAACAGCCGTGAAGGGAAAGGCTTTGGCGATCACGCCCAGGACCGGCTCGCGAAACTTGACCGAGCGCCCCAGATCGCCTTGAACGAAGTTGCGCAGGAAGATCAGATATTGCTCGAAGACCGGGCGATCCAAACCCAGGTTATGGCGGATCTGCTCGATCAACTCCGGCGTGGCGCGGTCGCCCGCCATCACTTTGGCCGGGTCGCCGGGCAGCGCCACCCGCAGCATGACAAAGACGACCGTTGTCACGCCCAGGATCAGGGGGAAGGCGACCAATATACGGCGGAGGATGTACTTGCTCAAGTCTAGCGGTCCCTACGCTCACAGCCTACTCTAGTGATTGGCATAGCAGGGTCTACCCCACCCCTTGACCCCCTCCCCGAAGCATCAGGGAGGGGGAACGGAAGCGCATAGCTTTGTATTTCTCCTGCGCATCCGCGAGACCTTGCCGACGTAGTCTCGACTTTTTTGATGAGTCACCCTTCCCCATTGCAATGGGGAAGGGCTGGGGATGGGGTAGAAAACTTGCCCCCTTAGTCAGCACTTGAGGATATATCAAGTTATTCCGTCTCGAAGTAAGCATTCCAGTACAGGAAGGTCAAGTCGGGATGGATGCGCCAGTTTTCCAGCTCGGCGCGCACGCCTGTCAAAGCCGGCGGCACAGCCAGGTAGACCCAGGGCGACGCCTCGATGATGTATTGGCTGACTGCTGAAACCGCTTCGTAACGCATTTCTGGATCCAATTGCGTATCGGCGGCGATCAGCAAGTCCGTCAACTCGTCGGTGGAGAACCAGGCGCGGTTGCTGCCGCCCTTGCGTTCGGGATCGAAGAAATAGGTCAGGATGCTGGGATCGCTGTAGCCATAGAGCAAGAGGAACAGGTCGTGCTCGCCGGTCGTGGTCAGGTCGACCAAAGCCGAGAATTCCAGCAATTGGATTTCCAGCGGAATGCCGACATCGCGCCACTGCGCTTCCAGCACTTCGGCTTGACGGCGCCATTCGTCCGGCGAGGCTGTGGCTAGCGGCACCGACCAGGCAGCCCCGTCGGGGTCTTCGCGCAAGCCATCGCCATCGACATCGACATAACCCAGGGAATCGAGCAGCTCGCTCGCTTTGTCCGGATCAAAACTCGGAGCCATCGCGTCCAGTTCGGGGTTGTGGCCCCAGATGGTCGGCGGCAGCGGTTGATAGAGCGGCTGCGCCAAATCTTCCCAAGCCAGGGTGACGAATTCTTCGCGGTTGGTGGCGTAAGCGAAGGCGCGGCGCAAATCCGGATTCGTCCAGGGATCCTTCGAGGTATTAAAACCGACATAGCGAATCTGGTTCAACTGCGCGATGTCCACGTCGATATCGGGATTGGCTTGCGCATCCGCCAGGTTCTGGGTCGGGATGCCCGCCAGCGACACTTCGCCGGTCTCCAAAGCCGCCAAAACGGTCTGCTCTTCGCCGATGAACAGGATCTGCAATTCATCCAAGAAGACCGGACCCGGGTGATCGTACAATTCTTCCGGCGCCCAGGTGAAATCGGGATTGCGCTCGAAGAGCACATGGTTGTCCGTGACCAATTCCTTGAAGATGAAAGGTCCGCCCCCGACCGGGCTGGTGCCGAAGTCGTCGGGTCCCATGGCTTCATAGGCGGTCGGCGAGACGATTTCCAAGCCCGACAGCACGAAGAACAAAGGCGCATAAGGCGAGGCGAGGTGCATGGTAAAGCTGTAGTCGCCGTTGATCTCGACCTCTTCCAGCAAGCCGATCAGATCGCGCCCCTGCGAGGCGCCCGTATCGGGATTGGCATAGCGATCCAAGTTCCATTTGATGGCTTCCGCGTCAATCGGACTACCGTCAGTGAAGGTGGCGAAGTCGATCAGGTTGATGGTCAAAGACTTGGAATCATCCGATACTTCCCAGGTATCCGCCAGGAAGCCGATATAACTCATGTCCTCGGCGCGCGAGAACAGCGTCGGATAGATGGCGTAATGGGGCCAGCTATGCCAGGACGATACAAAAGGATCGAGCGAGGTATTGGAATTGGCGTCCGCCACGACCAAGCGCCCACCCTTGCCTTCCATGATGTCTTGCGCCATGGACCCGCCGACAAGCGCCATGAACACAATCAGCAATACAAGAATTGCGAGCCTAGATTTAATCACGATTCTTTCCTCCAAAATTAGACAATGCGATTCAAAGCAGCTTCGCGCTTCATCTCACCGATAGATCCCCCTTTTCTGAAAAACCGACCTGTTCATATTTTAAGCTAGGCAAACGCGCGCGGGCGCGGCGGACTCAGCCCGCCGACAGCCCAGGGCTTATCGGCTGCGTCAGTTAATCCTGCGCTTGAAAAGCCTCATAGACAGCCATGCCAATCTCGCCCATGGCGCTCTCGACTTCGAATACACGTTGATGATGCGCCGCCGGCTTGTTCCAGTAGGGCGCCTCGTGCCACTCGGTGAAGATCGTCAGAATCACATGATTGCTTTCGCCGAGCATGATGATGCCGCTGTCATTGCGGATGCCGCCGATGGTGCCCGTCTTATGCGCGACTTTGACACCCAGCGGCAAGAAGCGCGACAAACGCACGTTGAATTGCTGCTTGAGCAGAATATCCAGCGCGAGCTGCCGCGTATCGCCGGCAAAGAGCTGCCCGCTATAGATCTTGTGCAGCAGCTTGTTCATGGCATTGGCTGTGCTGACGTTGTTGTCCGCTCCCTTGCTGAAAGCCAAGCCATCGCGCAAAATATCATGCCGCGCGCTCCAGGCGATCAACTCCTCCAGCGGCAGATCCACAACCTCGTCGGGGAACAGATAGCGCAGCAATTCCTTGCAGTTGTGCTTGAAGTAAATCTCGCTCAGCCCAATCTCCCGCATATAGCCCTCGATGACCGCCGCGCCGCCCAGCGCCGCCACCATCATATCGGTCGCGGTATTGTCGCTGATGATGATCATCAAGGTCAGCAAGTCGCGCAGGGTCGGCTGCAAGCCGCTCTCGAAATAAGGCAAGATGCCGCTGCCCAGGCTCTTGTCCTCGTCGCTGAGGGCATGGCGCGTATCAAGGCTGATTTCGCCTTCAGCGAGCTGTCGGCAGGCTGTCGCCAAAATGGGAATCTTGAAGACGCTGGCCATCGGGAAGGGCTCGTCGCCATTCACTGCGACTTGCTGGTCCGATTCTATATGCCAAACCGCCACGCCAGCCTGGATCTCCGCCGCCTCAATGATGCCCGTGATTGTCTCGGCAAGTTTCATGAGCCGCCTCCGCCAGAATAGGGGTAATTGTCGCGCCAGGCTTGCTTCGCCTCTGCCAGGCGCTCGCGCTGGACGGCGACGCCGATGCCCGCGCCATCAGCAACAGCCAGTGTGCTTGCTTCGCCCAGGGCAAATGGCGGTTCCGTCAGATCGGGATCAAAATAGCGGTCGGTCGCCGAGATGTCCGACGGCAGGTTGACCGCGGGCAAAGCCGCAAAAGACAGGTTCGCCGCGCGTCCGACGCCGCATTCCAGCATGCCGCCAATCCAAAGCGGCAGCTCGTTCTCGACGCAGATGCGGTAAATTTCCAGGCACTCGCTGAAGCCGCCCACGCGCGCCGGCTTCAAGTTCAGGATGCCCAGCGCGCCCACTTGCAGCGCGACGCGCAGGTCGCTCGCCGACTTGACGCTCTCGTCCAGGCAGACGCGCGTCGCCAGGCGCGACTGCAAAATGCCATGCTGATAGATGTCATCGTGGGGCAGCGGCTGCTCGATCATCAGCAAGTTGAACTGATCCAGTTTTGCCAGATGCTCGGCGTCGCCGATGTTATAGTCGCTGTTGGCGTCCAGCATCAGCAGAACATCGGGAAAGCGCGCCCGCACCGCCCGCGCCACCTCGATATCCCAGCCCCGCTTGATCTTCAGCTTGATGCGGCAATAACCCTGGTCCAGGCGTTCGGCTACCACAGCCACAGTCGCGTCCAGCGAAGCCTGTATGCCGATGCTGACGCCCACTGTCGCCCGTCCCTCCGATTCGTGACCCTCCGGCGCGTAATGGGCGAAACAATCGGTCAGCCGCAGATCGTTGCGCTTGGCAAAGGCGTCCCAAACCGCCGCTTCCAGCCCAGCCCGCGCATGATGATGGCCCCGGAAGCGCCGAATCAGGGCAGGGAAATCGGTCGGGTGATGCAACGTCGCGCCAAGCACGGCCGGCGCCAAGAACTGAGACAAGATGTGATTGGCTGTCTCAGCCGTCTCGTGCCCATAACCGGGCCAGAGCTCAATCGAGCATTCGCCCCAGCCGGTCAGGCCGGTCTCCGTGGTCAGCTCCACCAGCACCGCTACTTTATGCGTTTCCGCGCCGAAGCTGGTCTCAAATGGACGCAGATAGGGCAGCAGCACCGTGTGCAACTGCAGGGATTTTATCGTTATTGGCTTCAAATTATCGTCCTTTTCGCCGCGGCTAGGCTCCGGCAAGATAAAGGCGCAGCGCCTCTCGGCGGCAGCAGCGCATGCGCAAAGTCTGTCAATTATAGCAAGTCGTCTTGCCTTTGCAAAACTTGGCGCAGAAAAATTTGCGCAACGCCCGGCGAAAGTCTATATTTGACAGCATAAAAGGAATGGATGGACGCTAATGAAAGTATTCGCAGGCGGGATTGCCACAGAGACCAACACCTTTTCTCCCATGCCGACGGGCATGGCTGATTTCGAGGTTATGCGCGCTGCCGATTTGGACGATTCCATGGACCTCGGCGGATTTGGCGGCGCCTTCAACATCTTCCAAGGGCGCTGCCAGGAACGCGGCTGGGACTATGAATTCAGCCTCTACGCCTTCGCGCAGCCGGCCGGCATAACCGTGCGCTCGGCTTATGAAAGCCTGCGCGATGAACTGCTGACCGCGCTGGAAGCGGCGCTGCCAGTCGATATTGTGCTGCTGCCGCTGCATGGCGCGATGGTTGCGGAAGGCTATGACGACTGCGAAACCGACATCGTCTCCCGTGTCCGCCAAATCGTCGGACCCGCCGCCAAGATCGGCGTCGAACTGGACCTGCACTGCGACCTCACGCAGACCCTGATAGATCTGGCCGACGCCATCGTCATCTTCAAGGAATACCCGCATGTGGACATCAACGAGCGCGCCGAAGAACTCTTCAGCATCATCGCTGACGCCGCCGAAGGCAAGACGCAGCCGACAATGGCGCTCTTCGATTGCAAGATGATAGGCCTCTACCTGACGCCCGTCGCGCCGATGCGCGCTTTTGTTGACGACATGATCAGGACCGAAGCCGAAGCGGCTGTGCTCTCGCTCTCGCTGGCGCATTGTTTCCCCTGGGGCGATGTGCCAAGCTGTGGCACGCAAATGCTGGCGGTCACCGACAACGATAGCGAGCTGGCGGCGCGGCTTGCGCGTAAATTCGGCGAAAAACTCTTCGCCATGCGGCAGGATCTCGATCCGAATTCGCTGCCGCTAGAAAAGGCTCTGGACAAGGCGCTGGCGCGCCAATCGGGCTTGGTTGTCATCGCCGATCAATCGGACAATGCCGGCGGCGGCGCGCCCAGCGATTCCACCTTCGCGCTGCAAGCCTTGCTCGAGCGCGGCGCCAGCGATGTCGCGCTGGGCATGATCTGGGATCCAGTCGCCGTCCAGGTGGTCCAGTCGGCCGGCGCGGGCGCGACGCTCGACCTGCGCCTGGGCGGCAAGATGGGACCCATGTCCGGCGATCCGCTCGACCTGCGCGTGAGCGTCATCGGCGTCATCCCCGATATGCAGCAGGAATGGACGCAGACCGAGGGTCCCGTAGCCATCGCCTGCGGGGACTCGGTCGCCCTGCGCTGTCAGGGCATCGACATCATCGTCAACAGCAGTCGCGGGCAAGTCTTCAGCCCCACGGTTTTCTCCAACTTCGGCATTGATCCGCGCTCAAAGCGGCTGCTGGTGGTCAAATCGACCCAGCATTTCTACGCCGGCTTCGCGCCCATCGCCGACGAGATCATCTATATGGCGGGTCCCGGCGCCATTCCGCCGCTATTCCGCGAGATCCCCTATCAGCGCGTCGACTTGAACAAGTACCCCTGGGTGGACGACCCCTTCGCTTGAGCGCTAGCGCAGACTCGCGTCCAAAACCGGCTGAGGAGCGGTCGAGCGGGTTCCCGCGCTATGACAGCGCATCCAGCGCGCCCAGCCCCAAGCCGCGAATCGTCTCGTTAAAGGCGGCGACCTGCTCGTCCAGGTCCGTCTCCACCCGCGCAACATGACCATCCAGCTGCGCCGAAAGCTGCTCGAAGACCTCAAGCGCCTGCCGCGGCGGCGCGTAATCGGCGCTATCCACCGAGTCGAATAGCGCGTTGAACTTCTCGTGCAAGCCGCTGGGATACAATTGCGACTCGCTGATGCCGGTATTGATTAACAAGGGCAGCAGCGCATCGACCTCGGCGACCAGCGCCGCGCAGCCCGCCAAGACAGCCTCGTCATCGCAGCGCGCCGCCCAAGCCCCCAGCTGACCCTTGAGCGCTAGCAGCTTGTTGAGGGTGGCATTGTTAAGCGACAGCCGATCGCGAATCGCCAGCAGCAGGTCCCGTTGCGCCGCGAAGGCTTCCGCCGTCGTCTCCAGGCGTGGATCGGCGAGCACTTCGAAGGTCTGCCGGCAGCTGTCCGCGCCCAAGACGAGCTCCGCCACATACTCGCCCGGCGTTACCAAGGGACCCTCGGCGCGCTCCCAGGAAGCCAAGGACACGTCGACAGCAAGCGCGCCGGGATAAGTCAAATTCCAATGAAAGCGATTCAGCCCGGCGCTTGCGGGCAAGCCATCGGCCTCCGTGGCGCTGCTGTAAGAGCGGATCAAGCCGCCATCCTTGTCCAGGATATTCAAGGTGACTGTCTCGCCGCCCGCCCCCGGCAGATAATAACAGAAGACTACGCCAGGTCGCGGGTTCTGCCCCGCGTCCAAGAAATGCGGCAAATCCGAATCGTCGCGGTATTCCAGCGCCGCCACGCTGGCGCCGATGCGCCCGAAATTCAGCTTCTTGCTGTCCTGCACCCCATACCAACTGCCGAAGCGGCCATAATCGCGCATGCGCGTTTTTGGCGCCGGCGCGAACAAATGCGCGCTATCCGCCAGCAAATCGGACTGGGCTTGATGCAAGGGCGCCAGATCATCGAGAATCCAGAAGGAGCGGCCGTGCGTCGCCAGGACCAGGTCCTGATCTTTGATGACCAGGTCGTGTATCGGGCAGACCGGCAAATTGCCTTTCATGGGCTGCCAGTTTTCGCCGTCATCAAAGGAGATGTACAAACCCGTTTCTGTGCCGGCGTAAAGCAAACCGCGCCGATTGGGATCCTCGCGGATGACCCGCGTGAACTCGTCATCCGGGATGCCATTGGTAATCGCCGTCCAGGTCTTGCCATAATCGCTGGTTTTGTACAAATATGGGCGCGTATCGTCCAGTTTGTAGCGCGTGGCGGCCAGGTAAGCCGCGCCCGCCTCGTGCGGGGAAGCGTCGATGATGCTGATCAGCGCCCATTCCGGCAGATCGGGCGGCGTGATTTCGTCCCACTCGCGCCCGCCATCCTGGGAAATATGCACCAAGCCGTCATCGCTGCCAGCCCAGAGCAAGCCCGCTTCGTGATGAGATTCCGCCAGCGCGAAAATCGTGCAATAGACCTCGGCGCCGGTATTGTCCCGCGTGATCGGACCGCCCGACGCCCGCAGCTTGTCGGGGTCGTCCCGCGTCAGATCGGGACTGAGCGCTTCGAAGCTCGCGCCCAAATCGGTCGACAAATGCAGGCGATTGCTGGCGACATAAAGCAGATCGGGATTGTGCCGCGAAAACATGATGGGAAAGGTCCATTGAAAACGGTACTTCAAGCCTTCGCTGCCCACGCCCCAGCCATAAAGCTCGGGCCACACGGTGATGTCGCGAACCTGACCGGTGCGATGATTATAAAGCAGCATGATGTCGTTGTAGGCGCGCTGGCCCTGGGGACCCGAGGCGACAACATAAGCGGGGTCATCTGGCTTGATGGCGATATAGCCGCTCTCCCCGCCGCCCGGCGCGTACCAGTCGCGCTCGTGGATGGCGCCGTCAATTGTCGCGCTGGGTAGGCTGATGGCGGTATTGTCCTGCTGCGAGCCATAAACGCGATAGGGGAACTGATCGTCGGTACAGACGTGATACAACTGGGCCGTCGGCTGGTTATAGATGGAGGACCAGCTCATGCCGCCGTTGAAAGACACGCAAGCGCCGCCGTCATTGCCGTCAATCATGCGCCGGTTATCGTTTGGGTCGATCCACAGCGCGTGATCGTCGCCGTGTGGAATCGGAATGGCTTCAAAGGAAGCGCCGCCGTCAATTGATTTCCAGAAACTGTAATTCTGCACATAGACCGTGTCCGGGTCCTGCGTATCGGCGGTGATGTGCATGTAATACCAAGGGCGGGTGCGCAAGAGCGATTGTTCGCTGAGGCGCAGCCAGGTCTCGCCATAATCATCCGAGCGGAAGACAGCGCCATCATGCGCTTCGATCACCGCCCAGACGCGGCCCCTACGCGCCGGCGACACCGCCACGCCGATCTTGCCCAAGACGCCCTGCGGCAAACCGGGCTTGCGCGAGACTTCTTCCCAGCTGTCGCCGCCGTCCATGCTGCGCCACAAGCCGCACTCCGGTCCGCCGCTCTCCAGCCGATGCGGGTAGCGCTGCGCCTGCCAGATCGCCGCGAAGAGGATGCGCGGATTGTTGACATCCATCGAGACATCGTGCGAGCCGGCGGTCTCGCTCTTGTAGAGCGCCTTCTCCCAGTTTTCGCCGCCATCCCGCGAGCGGAAGACGCCGCGCTCTTCATTGGGACCAAAGGCATGGCCCAGGGCCGCGGCATAGACGATATCAGGATCGCGCGGATGAATCTGAATCTTGCCGATATGCCGCGTATCGCTCAAACCGATATGCCGCCAGCTCAAGCCGGCGTCGACCGACTTGTAGATGCCGTCGCCGTGCGACACATTGCCGCGGATGGTTGTCTCTCCCGTGCCGGCGTAGATCACATTGGGATCCGCCGTCGACACCGCCAGGGCGCCGATGGCTGCTGTATTGAAATAGCCGTCGGAGACGTTGCGCCAGTATTGACCGCCATCGGTGGTCTTCCAAACGCCGCCGGCGCAGGCTCCGAAATAAAAGGTCATGGGATCCGATACATCGCCCGCCACCGCCACCACGCGCCCGCCGCGATGCGGTCCGATGCAGCGGAATTCCAAACTATCGAGCAATTGCCGGCGAATGACCTGCGTATTATCTCTAACTGATTCATTCATTTATGGCGCCTTTCCTGTGAAACATATTCGGCAAGATACAGAAATGATTGAGCAATACTCTCCCTACTCTAAGCCCATGTCGAAGGCGCGGTTGAGAAACGCGAAAATATCCACCTGCTCGCCAATCAGCTTTGATGTCGCCTTGCCCATGGCATGTCCCGCTCTCGTTTCGACGCGCAGGAGAATCACATTGTCGCCGCGATTCGCCGCTTGCAAACTGGCTGCCAGCTTCTTGGAGTGCATCGGCACGACGCGATCATCATGATCGGCTGTGAGAATCAGAATAGGCGGGTAGGCTTGCCCCGCTTTGATGTTCTGCAATGGACCATAGGCGGTCAAAAACTCAAAGTGCTCTGGGCTGCTTTCGGCATCGCCATACTCGTTGGTCCAATAACGCCCGGAGGTGAAATACTTGAAGCGAAGCATATCGATGGTCGGCACATGACAGAGAACCGCGCCATACAAGTCCGGGCGCTGCGTCGCGCAGACCGCCACCAGCAAGCCGCCATTGCTCCTGCCCTCAATCGCCAGCTTGCGGTTCGAGGTATATTTGTTCTCGATCAGCCATTCCGCCGCCGCGTGGAAGTCATCGTAGGTCTTCTGGCGACCAGCGAACATGCCGGCGCGGTGCCAGGCTTCACCATATTCGCCCCCGCCGCGGATATTGGCGTTGACGAAGATGCCGCCGTTTTCCAACCAGACGGGCAGCCAACTGCGGTAGTTCGGCGTTTGACTGAGACTATAACCGCCGTAGGCGTACATGATGGCTGGGTTGTCGCCGTTCAGTTCCAAACCCTTTTTGCAAGTGATGAAGATGGGAACTTTCGTACCATCGGCAGAGGGGCAGAATGCCTGTCGCGTTTCGTATCGCTCCGCATCAAACGAAGGCACGGTCGCTTCAAAAAAGGGCTGCAATTCGCCGGTCGCGAAGTCGTATTGCAGTATCTGGGTCGGCTGCAGGAACGAGGTCCAGGCGATGAACATGCTGTCATCTTTGGCGCTGCCATAGGCGCCGGCCTGCTCGCGCGGGATGACGGCTCCCTGCCCGGGCGGCAGCAGCTCGCGGTGGAGCGAGCCGTCTTTATTGTAAATCTTGATCACATGTCGGCAGAGGCGCATCGCGGTTACCACAAACTGCTGATTGACGATGGCGACCCCGGCGATGGCTTCCGCGCTTTCCGGCACGACATCAACCCAGTTTTCGCTGGCTGGACGCTTGATATCCACGGCGACCACCCGCCAGTTCAGCGCGCCGTTGGTCGTCAGGATGTAGAAGATATCGCTATCGTTGCCGATAAAGCGGTAGTCGGCATCCAGGTCGTCGAACAGTCTTACAAAACCGCCCTCGCTATCATTGGCTTTATCAATAGCTTTGTAAAACAGGCGATTGGCAACGCGCGATTCCCAGTCGATATTAAGCAGCAGGAAACGATCATCCGAGCTGACCGACAGCCCATAAGTCACGCCTTTGCGCTCGGCATCGGCAAAGATCAATCGATCTTCGGCTTGGTCCGTGCCCAGCTGATGAAAGTACACCTGGTGCGACACTTCTGGGTTAGCGGGACCTTCGTCGGGCGCGCCATCGGCATAGCGGCTGTAAAAGAAGCCGGAGCCATCCACCCGCCAAGCCGCCGTTGAGAATTTCAGCTTGTCCAGACGGTCTGGCAGATCTTGCCCGCTTGCCACATCCCGGATGCGAAACTCTACCCAGTCCACCCCGCCATCGGAAAGGGCAACCATCACCAGCCGGCCGTCGGCGACCGGCTGCCAGTCGAATATCGCCACCGTGCCGTCGTCGCTAACGTTGTTAGGATCCACCAGAACGCGCGGGGATCCGTCCCCCTCTTGCACATAGAGCGCGGGCTGCTGCCGCAAGCCGTCATTGCGCATAAAGAAAAGCCGATCCCCCCGTTTACGCGGAATCTCGTATTTGGGGTAATCCCATACTTCGCGCAGCCGCCGCTCGAAGGCAGCGCGCCCTTCCAGGCTGCTAAGCGTTTCCAGCGCCAGAGCGTGCTGCTCCCCCGTCCACTCCAGCACTTCCGGGTCCTCGGCGTCTTCCAGCCAGCGATAGGGGTCTGCAACTGTCGCGCCAAAGAAATCGTCGACGACATCGCCCTTGCGCGTATCGGGATAAGTCAGTTTTCCAAACATAAAGTTTTCCTTTAGAAATAGCGGCTGCTTAGATAAAACGCAAGCATAATCAGATTCTTGCGTCTATTGAATCTGATACCCCGCCGGCGGAGCGACGCCCAGCAGATGCCGCACAAAATAATCCCAGCGCCGCCGCACAAAATAGGGATGATTGGTGCAAGCGTGCGGTTGATTAGGCATGATGAGCAGATCGAAGTCCTTGTTGGCTTTGATCAAGGCGTCCACCACCACCAGGGTCGACGCCACATGCACATTCTCGTCCATGTCGCCGTGGATGAGCAGCAGCTTGCCTTGCAGATTATGGGCGTGGTTTTGGTTCGCCGAAAAGACATAGCGCTCGCCGACTTCCCGCCCCATGTAGCGCTCGACCCAGGTGGCTTTGTCGAGCCGGTGGTCGTGGTTGCCGGCCGAGGACACCGCCACTTTGTAAAACTCGGGATAGGCGAACATGGCGCGGCAAGAGGCGTAACCGCCGGCCGAATGCCCGAAGATGCCCACGCGCGAAATATCGAGGTAATCGTAACGGTCGGCAAGCTGGCTTATGGCGCTGATATGATCGGGCAAGCCATTGTCCGCCAGGTTGCGGTAGCTGAGGTCGTGCTGCGCTTTGGATCTGCCCGGCATGCCCAAGCCATCAATCATCAGCACCACAAATCCCAATTCCGCCAGTGCCTGCGACGTCCAGTAATTGCCTTGCCTTTTGCGCGCCGCATCGGCGAAGGCGGCCGGCGCCTGTATCGCCTGCGGACCGCCGTAGATGTAATCAATCACGGGATACTGCGCATGCTCGTCCAAATCCGACGGGCGGAAGATGACGCCATAGATGTCCGTGAGGCCATCGCGGGCTTTGGCTTTGAAGCGCTGCGGCGCTCGCCAGCCGGTCGCTTCCAGTTGGCTGATGTCGGCCCGCTCGAGCTCGCGTATCAGCGCCCCGTCCGCGCCGCGCAAGACGATGACCGGCGCTTGATCAACCGTCGAATAATTGTCGATGAAGCAACTGCCGCCCGGCGCGAATATGGCCGAGTGATCGGCGTTTTCCGGCGTCAGCAGCTGCGCTGCGCCGCCTTCCAGGCTGACGCGATACAAAAAGCTGAAATAGGGATCGCGGTCGGCTTCGCGCCCGACAGCCGTGAAATAGACCCAGCCAGCGTCTTCATCCACATGTTTCAAATGACTCACTTCATAAGCGCCCGCTGTGAGTTGAGTAATCAGCGAACCGCTTTCCGCGTCATACAGATAGAGATGTCCCCAGCCATCCCGCTGCGAATACCAAATGACGCGGCTGCCCCCGGCCAAGACGCGAACGCTTGAATTGCCGCGCCAGATCGAAGGATCAATGCCGCTGTCGCTCGCTTCGGAAATGGCGCAGCGCGCGGCGCCTGTGGCCGCGTCGATGACGATCAGATCCATCTGATGATAGCCGCGGCTCTGCCGCAGGTAATAAACCGTATTCGAGTCTTCGGACCACCACAGGCAATCGTCATTGATCGGCGCGCCATGATATTGCGCTTCCGTGGCTTCCAGGTCGACGCTAATCGTCGCGCCCGCCTGCAGATCCGCGCAGACCAAGGCGACCAAAGGCAGCCGGTCATCTCCGGGCAAGGGATAGGCGTAAGAATGCAGATGCGGGCGGACGCTGCCGTCCGGCGGAACCGATTGCACCAGATGAAATTGCGGCGCTTCCCGCTGATCGACGCGGCAAAATAGCAGCCGATTGCTATCCGGCGACCAGCGAATCGCCGGCGGCGGCGCGTCTTCAATGCCAGCTGTCGTCAGCGGCGAAAGCAGAGGCTCGCCATAGTCGTTCTTCGCTGCGCCGTCGGCGGTGAGCGCGCGTTCTTGCCCGCTGGATACAGAGCGAACCCATACGTTATGGTCGCGCGTATAGGCTTCCCATTTGCCGTCGGGGGAAAGCGCGGTGTCACTTAGGGGCTTCGGCGCATCGCCCAGGCGCGTACAGACATAATCGCTCAAGTCGCAGGACCAGCGTCCGCTGATCCCCGCCGCAGCGCTGTCAAAGACGACGCTGCGACCATCTTCGCCGAACTCGATTTCGCTAAAGGGCAATTGCCGTGCTTGGCAGGGCGCACCGCTCGCTTGGCTGAGCGCGGCAGCCAAACGTTCGTGATCGAAGGCGGCTTTTCGTTCGCCGCTGGCTGGATCCACCAGCACAAATTCGCTGCCAGACAGCGATTTCCAGCGATACCAAAAACGATCGCAGCCCGCGATCCAGCGCGGGCTGATGGTCAGGTCGGACGTGAGTTTGGCGGCATTGCCCGGCAGCAGCCGCTCAGCCCGCGCATAGCGCTGCCACAGGCTTGTTGCCGATTGCGCTTCTCGCTCGCGCGCCAGCTTCATCTGTAATTCCATCTTTAGTCCCCTCAAAGAATTAGTCGTAATCAGTTGATATTTTGATTGCAGATCTCGGACGCGGAAATGTGACAGGGGCGCAAGAAACAGATTGCCGCGTTATGAAGCGTAAATGATCTCTGAATGCTCACTGAATATAGGGGTCCAGCGCGTCGCGCAGCGCGTCGCCAATCAGGTTGATTGACATCACGGTCAAGAAGATCAAGGTACCCGGGAAGATCATCAGCAGCGGGGCTTTGCGCAGATATTGCCGCCCATTGCTGAGGATATTGCCCCATTCGGCTTGCGGCGGCTGCACGCCCAAGCCGAGGAAGCCCAGCGCCGCCGTCGTCAGGATGGAACCAGCCACAGCCAGCGTCGCGTAGACGATGATTGGCGCCAGCGTATTTGGCAACAAGTGCGCGAACATGATGCGGGCGCGGCCCGCCCCCAGGGCCCGCGCGGCTTCGACATATTCTTGTTCCTTCAAGGACAGGACATTGCCGCGCACAATGCGCGACAGCGTCGGCACCGCCCAGATCGCCAAAACAATGATCAAGTTGACCAAGCTGGTTCCCAGCACCGACACGATCAATATCGCCAGTACGATGCCCGGGAAAGCGTACATGATATCGATGGCGCGCATGATCAGCGTGTCGGTCCTCCCCCCGAAAAATCCCGATATTAGCCCCACGATGGCGCCGCAAAAGACGCCCACAGCCGTACCGACGATGCCGACGAAGAGCGAGATGCGCGCGCCATAGACCAGGCGCGAATAGAAGTCCCGCCCCAGCTCGTCCGTGCCCAGCCAGTGTTCCGCGGATGGCGGTTTCATGCGCTTGCGCAGCGACTGCTCGTATGGGTCATGCGTGGTGACGACGGGCGCGGATAGACCCATGAAGATGATGAATACCATAAAAGCCGCGCCAACCAGGGCAAAGCGGTTGCGGCTGAATTCCAGCCAGGCGCGCTTGGGACCGGAAAGGCGGCGAAATTCCTGCTCGTCGAGCCGGGCGATATTGGCCTCATTGTCGCGCTGTTTTCGCTTCATTTTGCAACTCCCCTGTCGAGCATGCGCGCCTCACTCAAAACGAATGCGCGGATCCACATAAACGAGCAGCAGATCTGTGAGCAGGTTGACCAAAACAACGGAAGTGGCGATGAGCAAGCCAGCCCCCTGTATGACCGGAAAGTCGCGCCCGTTGACGCCATCAATCAAGTACAAGCCGACGCCGGGCCAGGCGAATACGGTCTCGACAATGACAGAACCAGCCAGAATGAAAGCCAGATTGATGCCCAGCACGTTCACCACTGGCAAAAGCCCGTTGCGCAAGGCGTGCTTGATCATGACATTGCGCTCGGAAAGTCCCTTCGCCCGCGCCGTGCGCACATAGTCGTTGTTGATGACCTCAAGCATGCTCGAACGGACGTAACGCGCGAGGTAGCCGGCGCTGGTATAACCCAGAACGATGGTGGGCAAGATCATGTGCTTCGCCCCGCCCAGCCCGGATGGCGGCAATATCGGAATGTACAAAGCAAAAATGAGAATCAGCACAAGCGCGAACCAAAAATTGGGCATCGAGACGCCGACCAAAGCAATGACCATCAAGATGTTGTCCACCCAGGATCCGCGCTTGATGGCCGCCAGCACGCCGATCGAGATGCCCAGGACCGCGGAAAGCAGGGAAGCCGCCACCCCCAAGCGCACGGTATTGGGCACCCGGCGCGCCAAATCGTCTGTCACCGGGCGCAGCGTGCGCAAGGACGCGCCAAAATCGAATTGCAGCGTATTGCGCATGTAACGCAAATACTGAATTGGCAGGGGATCGTTAAAGCCGTATTTCTCGTTGATCTTCGCCAGGTATTCTTGCGCCTCTTCGCCCTGGAAATCCGGCGGCACAAACATCAAAGCCGGATCGCCCGGCGCCAGTTGCATGGCAAACCAAAGCGCCGTGATCGCGCCAAATATGGTAGGTATCGCAAGCAATAGCCGCTTTACGATGTACTTGCGCATGAAGGCAAACTCCAATCCCCCCAGCCCCTTTACCCAAGAGCGGGTGGACATCTATTCATAAGGCAAGCAATCGCCGCAAACCCCATACATATTGTGGCGATTTTGGGCGACTCGCAGAGTCGCCCCTACAGTTTTCGCTATGAAGAATACCTGTAGGGGTCAGCCTGTGGCTGACCCGCTATATTACAGTTCGCCTATTCGCTGAGCCAAGCCTTGTGGAACAACGGGATGCGACCGCCCAGCTCGAATTCGATGCCTTCCACATTGGGGCTGACAACATTGATCCAGGGCGAGTGCCAGCCCCAAATCGTCAGTTGCTGCTCCAGGAAGATGCGCTGCGCCGCGTGCGAAAGCCGTTTGCGCTCTTCCAGGTCGGTGGTGGCTGAAAAGTCGTCAGCGAGGGCTTGCAGCTCCGCCGCTACCTCGATCAGATAGGGCTCTACCGCATCGTCAATCTGGTAAATGGTCCAGAAGGAATCCGGCGCCCAAGAGGCTTCAATCGCCGATGTAACGGCGAAGAAGGACCCCTGCGAGTGGTGCCCGAAGGTCCAGTTGCCTTGGTTCTCTCGCCATTCGTCGAGCATGGCGTTCCATTCCGCCGTTTTGATGGGCGCGTCGATGCCGATGTCCGTCAGGTACTCCTGATAGATCTCGTTGAACAAGCCCCAAAGCGCGAAGTCGGCGGAAATCATGTTGACGACCAGCTTCTCGCGGCCGTCGACGCATTCCTTGCCTGCGGGCGGGTTTTCTTCGTTCATGTCGCATTCGCGATAGCGGAAGCCATCATCCGCCATCAGCCAGCCCGCTTCGTCCAGTAGCTGTCCCGCCATTTCCGGATCGTAAGGCGCGATCTCCGGCAGGTCATCGGTCCAATAGGGCGAATTGGGCGATACGCCCCCGCGCGAGCGCACGGGCAAGCCGAAGAGAATCTCTTCCATGATGGCGTCGAAATCGACCGCGTAAGCCAGGGACTTGCGCAGCGACAGCTCCGTCATCGGATAGCGCGATGTGTTCAGGCTGATCATGGTTACGCCAGGACCCAGCGGCGCGTTCACGACGAGATCGCTGTCATTCTGCAGGCGCACGGCGTCTTCCGGCTCGATGCCGTCGACATAATGCACGTTGCCCGATTCAATCTCGATCAAGCGCACTTGCGTATCGCCATGAATGCGAATCGTGAGGCCATCGAGCAGCGGCGCGCCCTGCCAGTAATTCGGGTTCTTCACATAGCGAATCTCGCTTTGCGGTTCGTGCGCCTCGAACATGAAAGCGCCGGTGCCGACGGGGTTCTCGTGGAAGGTCGAGCCGTCCTCGCCCCAGGCTGTCGGGCTGATCTGATAGGAATCCGTGCCTACCGCCACATCATAGATGAAGTCGCCATTGGCTTCGCCAATCTTGATCCAGGCGGTATGCTCATCCAGCGCTTCCATCTCGACCACGCGGCTCATCCGCACGTGCCCGCGCGCGTCTTCATCGTCGATTTGGCGCTGGATATTGAAGATCACCGCATCGGCGTTCCAGGGCGTGCCATCGTGGAAGGTCACGCCTTCGCGCAGGTGGAAGGTGTATTCCAGCCCGTCTTCGGAAATCTCCCAGTCCGTCGCCAAGAAGGGCAGCAGGTTGTCATTGTCGTCCACCGTCAGCAAGGTGTCATAAAGGGGCCGCACATCGCGGATGCTGGGCCAGGTCGTGCGCGTCTGGTCCCAGGAAATCACATCGGCGGATTGCATCATGATCAGCGTGCCGCCTTCATTCGCCTCCTGTGTATGGGCTGGCAGCGCCAGGGCCAAGAAAACCACCAGAAGGATTGCTATCGTCAGAATTCGTTTCGACATTTTTTCACTCCTCAATGCTAAATTGCGCTAATCTGTCTTTCTTATGTTGGACGCAAATACCATGGCGCCTCCTTCTCCACCGAACTATGCGACGCGCGCGGACGCGGTCTCTCGCACAGTAACAATGCGCTTGCCCGCATGGGTGCTGCATGGGTGCTACATTGATGAGCCAGCCTGCAAGATCACTATTTGAGAATAGCAAATCAAGGTGTCATGCGCAAGAAACTGCTATTTTCGCCGGGGGCAGTCACATTAGAATGGCTTCACCACAAAGACACAAAGGTCACGAAGTTACTTTCTTAAAGCTCCGAGCCTCTATTTTGTGAACCCGTAGGAGCCGCCCAACTTGAAATGAATCCTGATGATTGGGCGACTCAGCGGACTCTGTTGAGAAACAGCTTCCATCACCCGGTCCTTGCCAAAAATGAGGCAATGGGAGTCTTATGACCTGTAGTGAGCCCTTAAGCCCCTCCCTCTTTATGGGGGGAGGGGCGTTGGGGTGGGGGTAAATTGAGTATTTCAACAGAGTCCGCCGAGCCGCCCCTACCGGTTCTATTTTTGTTGGACTTACTTCATGTAGTGAAAATTTGAGGCGATTGGCTTGTAACGCGCGCGCGTCTCTCGCTCAGTCTAGGCAGACGCGCGCGCGGATTTCACCGCAACGTAGGTGAATACCAGCAAGCTGCCGAAATAGATCAAGACGCCGATCCAGGTCAAGGTTGCGCCATTGCCGGCGAACATCATGATGGCAGAAATCAATGTCAGCGCGCCGATGAGCATGATCAGCGGTTGGCTGACCGATGATTTGAGCTTGCCGTCCGTTCCCGGCTCGCTTTCCACGATATAGCCCTGCTCTTCCAGGCGTTCGCGCGATTCCGGATCCACCGCCGCATAACCGCCGCGCACATAGTTGAAGGCTTGCTGCAAGCCAAATTGCAACGGGTTTTTTTCCGGATGCAGCAGCAGGACCGGCGCCCCCGTCCGTTCCGCGATGCGCATGGACGTATTGCCGAAGAGCCGCTGCTTCACCCGCGTATCGCGGGTCTCGCCCAGCGCCACATAATCATAGTCGCGCGCGGCTCGCACGATGGCGTCAATGCGATCGGAACTGACATCGGTGAGCAGATTGACCTGCCTGTCCGCAACTTTCATCGCCTCAATCTGGCGCTGCAAGGCGCGGGTAAAACGCTCCCGTTCCGCCGCTGGCGTATCCGTGGAAAAGATGTGCATCATATCCAAAACCATGTCCGGCGTGCTGGCGAACAACTGAATCAGTTGCAGCGCATAGCCCACCTGCCGCGGATCCGCAATCGGCATCAATATGCGCTTGACACCGCGCGTATTGCCGGGCTGCAGCATCATCACATCGCAATTGATCTCGGCTAGCACCTGGTCGATATTGGAACCGAGCTCCGTCATGCCGTCATTGTCCCGGACGCCTTGCCAGCCAATCACGACCAAATCCGCGCGCTGCTCATGCGCTGTATCAATAATCGCCGGCGCGACGCGGCGCGCGACGCGCGCGATATATTCCACCGCCACATCTTCGTCGCGGACCATCGCAATGGCTTTCTCGCGCAGGGAATCGCTGGCTTCCAAATAATGATAGCCCGAGGACAAGGGCGTCGGCGAAGGTACCGTGACGATGTGCAAGAGCGTTACCTTGCCGTCATTCTGCTCGGCGGCGTGAATCGCCGGCGGCAGCAAGGTCGATAGCGTTTCAGGATTGGCAACGGGAACCAAAACGCGATAGGGGACATCGGCCGTCGGCCGCATCAATTCCGTTTGCTGCAATACGGCTGTCCGTTGCGCGCGTTCTTGGCGGGGCCGGGCATAGAAGTAATAGATGAGGAAGCCCGCGCCGATCCAAACCGCGGCGTAGACCCAGGCGATTAGCGATACACCGAAGAGCGACAGCACCAGCAAGAATTGCATGCCGATGGCGATCATGGGCAAGATGGGGAAAAATGGCAGCAGGAAACCGTATTTCAAGTTCTTGCCGTATTTGCTGCGTATCGTGATCACAGCCAGGTTGACCTGCAAGAAGAGCAAGATGAACATGATATCGGCCGAAGCCGCGACGTCTTCGATCGGCAGCGTCAGCGCCACAAACAAAATCAGCACGCCCGACCAGCCCAAGGCGATATTGGGCGTGCGCGTCTTGGAACTGACATTGGAGAAGCTGTCGGGCAAGGCGCGGTCGCGCCCCATGGCGAAGGAAACGCGCGTCGAAGAAAAGGTCGTGGCGTTAAGCGCGCTCATCGTCGAAAGCAAAGCGCCCAGCATGATCAGAAAGGTGCCAAAAGGCATGAACTGCGCGGCGGCGCGGGCGATGCCAATTTCGCCCAATTCGCCCAGCCATTCGTGAATGAGCCGGCCTTCCGGCGGATCCACCGCGCCAATGATGACAAAAGCCACCAGCATATATATCGGCACGACGATGGCCAGTGACAGGAATACGGCGCGCGGGATATTCTTGCGCGGATTGCGGACCTCTTCGCCGGCCTGCACGATAATCTCGTAGCCTTCAAAGGCGATGAAGGTCAAACCCATCGCGCTGACAATGCCAATGACGCCCTGCATGCCCTCGCCCGGGGCAAAAGGATTGAAGGCTTCGAAGCGGATCGGATCGCCAAAAATGACGAACAAGCCGCTCACGATGAAGATCATGATGATGACTACTTTCAAGACCGTTACGATGTTGCCAACCGCGCCCGTCTCGGAAGTGCCTCGGTAATTGATGTACAAAAAGAGCAGGATGATCAATACGGCGAAGCCCTTTTGCACCAGCTCGGCTTCGGTCAATTCCAGACCGAATGGCAGGTGCAAGGGACCGGATAGAAAGACGCCCACCCCCTCCGCATGGTGCGCCTCCGGATCCAGCAAGAGAATGCGCATCAGCTCGTAAATGAACCCGCCAAAGCCAACGCCGTAGAGACTGCCGGCCACCGCATGCGCGAACCAGCTCATCCAGCCGGCCAGGAATCCATTGGGACCAGGCAAGCCTTCTTTGACCCACAAATAACCGCCGCCCGCTTCCGGTATCGCCGATCCCAATTCGGCATAGACCATGGCTGTCAAAACGGTGATGACGCCGTTCAAGGCGAAAGCCAGAATAAGCGCGGGACCAGCCGTGCCCGCGGCGATGCCCGTCAAAACAAAGATGCCGGCGCCAATCATCGCGCCGACACCGATCATCGTTATGTCAAATAACCCCAGGTTGCGTACCAACCCCACATCATGAGACGATCCTTCGTTGGCTGCCATATTTCTCTATCCTCATCAATTTCAATGCGCCGCGCGAAACCGCCGCGAAATGCCGACGCGGACCCGAAACATAAGGGCGCTAATCTTCACTTTATATCAAAGCGCCGTCCTTTGACAAGTTCATGGGCAATTTAGGGCGCATTTCAGATTATTGGCGCATCAAGCTCTGTTTCGCAATAAGCGAAACTCGGCAGGGGCGAGCCTCGCAAAGATTAAATGGAGGCTAACTTGTAGGCCGCGTCATTCCAGCGCAATTCGTTCTTGAAGCGACGCAGGTCGGTTGACTTGTCGATCTGCACGTATTCCACGCCAGCCATCTCGCTGAAGTCATAAATATGCTCGGCGCTCAAAGCCTGGCTGAAAACCGTATGATGCGCGCCGCCGGCGTAGAGCCAAGCGGCCGCGCCGACTTGCAGGTTGGGATGCGGCCTCCACAAAGCCCGGGCCACCGGCAATTTGGGCAGTTCGGCTTCTGGCTCGATCACGTCCACGGTGTTGACGATCATGCGGAAACGATCGCCCAGGTCAATCAGCGAGGCGTTCAAGGCGCTGCCGGCCGCCGTGTTGAAAACAAGCCGCGCCGGGTCGGCTTTGCCGCCGATGCCCAGCGGATGCACTTCGAGGTTGGGCTGCGCAGCCGCGATCGTCGGGCAAATTTCCAGCATGTGCGCGCCCAGCACCGCCGTATTGTCCGGATGGAAATGATAGGTGTAGTCCTCCATGAACGAGGCGCCGCCATCAAGCCCTTCCCCCATCACTTTCAGGGAGCGCAGCAGCGCTGCTGTTTTCCAGTCGCCCTCGGCGCCAAAACCATATCCCGCCTCCATCAAGCGCTGCACAGCCAAGCCCGGCAATTGCGCCAAGCCGTGCAAATCCTCAAATGTCGTCGTGAAGGCAGTGAAGCCGCCATCCTGCAAGAACTGCGTCAAACCGAGCTCAATGCGCGCCGCTTCCCGTATCGACTCGTGACGATCGCCGCCCTTGCGCAGATCGCCGCTCATGCGGTATGCCATTTCGTATTCCGCGACCAGCGCGTCAATTTCCCCATCGCTCACTTGATTGACCACAGCGGCAAGGTCGCCCACGCCGTAGCCATTCACCTGATATCCGAATTGCGCCTGCGCCGCGACCTTGTCCCCTTCGGTCACCGCCACCGCGCGCATATTGTCGCCGATGCGCGCCACTTTCAGCGCGCGCGTTTCCTGCCAGGCGCGGACCGCGCGCGCCCAGACGCCGATTTGCCCCTGCACGGCTTCATCGCGCCAATGCCCGACGAGCACTTTGCGCCGCAGCCGCAGCCGGCTCATGATATGGCCGAACTCGCGATCGCCATGCGCCGCCTGATTGAGATTCATGAAGTCCATATCAATGTCGGACCAGGGGATATCGCGGTTGTACTGCGTGTGCAAGTGCAGCAGCGGTTTATCCAGCGCCGTCAAGCCGGCAATCCAGTTTTTCGCCGGCGAAAAAGTGTGCATCCAGGCGATGAGGCCGACGCAATTCGGGTCATTGTTGGCTGCCCTGCAAATGCCGTAGATCTCGTCCGCCGTGGTCAACACCGGTTTATAGACGATCTCGACAGGAATGGCGGCGACGGAATTGAGAAAATCCGCAATTTCCCGCGAATGCCGCCCGACCTGCTCAATCGCTTCCGGTCCGTATAGATGCTGGCTGCCGGTTAAGAACCAAATTTGATTAACTTTTAGCGCCATGTCTCACTCCTTGCCAAGCAAGTCAATTACTTCGCGCCGTTGCGCTTGATGCGAATCAACGCTGTCCATAGACATTCTGATAGCGGTCGTGCAGGCGATCAATATCGTCTGGCGGAATCGTGATGATCTCGCCCAGTTGACGCGCCGTCCACACAATCGCGGCATTGTCCTCGGTCATCACCGCCGCCTTGACGGCTGCTGCGGCGCTGTCGCCAATCGTGAAGACGCCGTGATTGCGCAGCAGCGCCGCCGGGCTGCGATGCCCGGTCAATTTGTCAACCACCAGCTTGCCTATTTGCTCGCCGCCGATCAGGCAAAAACCACAACAGGGGATCTCGCCGCCGAATTCGTCCGCCATCGCCGTCGTCACGCAGGGGATCGGCTCGCCCACCACCGAAAAAGCCGTCGCATAGCGCGAATGCGTATGCGCCACGCCATGAACCGCCGGCATGTGCCGATAAATGTAGCAATGAGACGCCGTGTCCGACGATGGGCTGAGATCGCCCTGAACCACGCGCCCTTCCAAGTCCGTGACCACCATGTTTTCCGGCGTCAAATCCTGGAAGAGCAGTCCGCTCGGCTTGATTACCACCAGGTCGCTGTCGGGGTCGCGCGCGCTGATATTGCCGCTCGTCCAAGCGACCAGATTGTTCTTTGGCAATTCGGCATGCAGCTGGCAAAGCTCGTTTCGCAGGTCTGGCAATAGCATAGCTACATCACTCAACCGTCCGCGCCGACGGTCTTCGCCTTGAGGTCCTCAGCAAACAGGCGACCGACAAGCTTGTTCGCGATTGGGATCGCCCGTTCTTGACCGCGCAGCGCCATCAGCAGGCTGATAAGCCAATTGATCGCCAGAAAGATCAACATCGCCACAACCAGCGAAAACAGCGATATGGAGACAATCGGACCCATGAGGGGAATCAGACCGATTGCGTAAGCACCCACCGCCCAAACCAGAAAACTCAGTATCAATGTCAAAACAGCCGCGATGCTCTGCCGCGCGTGATTCCGCGTCAGCGGATTGCGCCCGTCCAGCGCCAGCCCAATCAAGCCCCCCAAGACGGGAACGATGTAGGCTAATACAGCGAAAAAGCGCCCGCGGGCTGCCGCAATACTTTCTTGCCCCTCTTGATGGATTGGGGAGGCTTTAGGGGAGCTGGACATTTGCGACTCCTTGCAATTCCAATTCCTCGGCGAAGTGGCAGCGCGCGCTGTGGCCGGGCGCAATCTCCAGCAGCGGCGGAATCTCCCGCGTGCAGATGTCTTGCGCGTAGCGGCAGCGCGGATGGAAGACGCAGCCGGAGGGGGGATTGGCCGGGCTGGGCACATCGCCCTCCAGGATGACGCGCTCCATTTTGATCAGCGGATCGGCCGGCGGCACAGCCGAAACCAGCGCTTCCGTGTAGGGATGCTTGGGGTTGCGCAGCAACTCATCCGTCGGCGCTACCTCGACGAGATTGCCCACATACATCACGGCGATCCGGTCGCAGATATGCTCAACCACCGACAAATCGTGCGAGATGAAAATGAAGGTCAGCCGGTAATCGTCTTTGAGGTTCTGCAAAAGGTTCAGCACCTGCGCCTGCACCGACACGTCCAGCGCCGAGACCGGCTCGTCAGCCACAATCAGGCGCGGGTTCAGCGCCAGCGTGCGCGCGACGCCGATCCTTTGCCGCTGGCCACCGGAGAATTCGTGCGGGTAGCGCCCCATATAAGCCGGCTTCAAACCGACCGCGTTCATGAGCTGCGCCACGCGGGCCGTGATCTCGTCGCCGGAGGCAAGTCCATGAATCACCAGGGGCTCGGCGATCAAATCCCGCACGGTCAAGCGTGGGTTCAAGGAACTGAAGGGGTCTTGAAAGATCATGCGCATTTCCTTGCGCAGGTCTTTCATCTCTTTGCGGTTGAGCTTGGCGACATCGACCCAATCGCCATCGCGCTTGTGGAACAGCACCTCGCCATCGGTCGGGTCATACAAGCGCAGCAAGGCGCGCCCAACGGTCGTCTTGCCGCAGCCGCTTTCGCCAACCAGCCCCATCACTTCCTGTTCGCGCAGCTCGAAGGAAACGCCGTCAACGGCTTTGATGGTGCCCACCTGCCGCTGCAGCATGCCCTGCCGCAGCGGGAAGTGCATTTTGAGGTCCTTGACCTTGAGGATGATATCGCGCTCGCTGTTTTCGGCTTCTATGTCTGACATGCCATGCGCCATTCCAATCACAGATTCGAGTAGGGATCAGCGGCGTCGCGCAAACCGTCGCCCAGGAAGTTCAAACCCAGCACTGCCACCACGATGAAAAGCACCGGTGTCAATATCCAGGTATTTTGGCCCAGCGTCTCCAGGCTTTGCGCGCTCTTCATCAAGAAGCCCCAACTTGTCAGCGGTTCTTGAATGCCGATGCCCAGGAAGCTAAGGAAGGCTTCCGCCAAGATAATATCGGGGATCATCAGCGTCAGAATCACGATGACATGGCTGAGTACATTGGGGTAGAGGTGTTTGAAGATGATGCGGAAGTCCCCAGCGCCTTGCTCCTTCGCCGCCAGGATGAAATCCGTCTCGCGCAGCGACAGCACCTTGCCGCGCACTTCCCGCGCCAGCACCGCCCAGCGCAAGAAAGGAAAGATGAAAGCCATGACCAGAAAGATCTGCCCCGAAGACCAGGTCTTGGGTATCACCGCCGCCAGCGCCATCCAAAGCGGCAGCTCGGGGAAGGACATGACCACTTCAACGAAACGCTGAATCACGTTGTCGATGGCGCCGCCGTAATAGCCAGAGATGACCCCGACCGAGGAGCCGATGACAATGGCAATCAGCGCCGCCAAAATGCTCAATGACAGCGAAACCCGCCCCGCCAGGCAGATGCGCCCCCACAAGTCGCGCCCGAAGCGGTCCGTGCCCAGGATATGCGCCCGCACCTCATCGTTAGCCAAGCCAAATAAGTGCAAGTCGGTCGTGATGAAGCCAAAGAGCTTGTATTCCCAACTGCGGACGAAAAAATGAATGTAATGCGGATCTTCGGTATCCACCACGGGCTTGGCTTGATAAGTGACCGGGTCAATTTCAAGCTCTGACTTATAGACAAAAGGACGGAAGTGAAAATTGCCATCCACATCGAAGTAGCGAATTTCGGAGGGCGGGATGTAAGAATCACCCAGTTTGGTCGCATAAAAATCGTAGGGCGAGAAGAATTCCGGGAACAATGCCAGCACAAAAAGCATGAGCACCATCAGCGCGCCGACGATGGCGGCGCGGCTGCGGCTGAAACGCTGCCAGACCAACTGCGAGTAGCTGTCGCTGTTCTCTTCCGCGTCGTCTTCATTTGGAACTTCGGGCGGAAGTTCGGCTTCGTAGATGTCCTGCACCTGTCACATCCCTTGCTTAACTATAGCTGACGCGCGGGTCGAGGATGCCCAGCGCCATATCCGCGATGAAATTGCCCAGGACCAGCAAAATGCCGTAGAGCAGCATGATGCTGCCGGAGATATAAATGTCCTGCTTCAGCAAAGCCTCATAAAACATGGGCGCGATAGTCGGCAAGCCGAAGACGATGGCCGCTTCCAACTCCCCTTGCAGCATATAGGGCAGAGCCGTGCCCTGATAGGCGACGACCGGGTGCAGGGCGTTGGGCACCGCATGCCGATTCATCACCCGCCGCTCGTGCAGCCCCTTGGAGCGCGCGGTGGTCACGTATTGCTGATTCAGCACATCCAGTAGATTGCCGCGCATGACGCGCATGTTGCGAGCGACCCCGCCAAAGCCGGCGATGAAGATGACGGGCCAGACATGCCGAATCAAATCAACAGCCTTTTCCACCGACCACGGGGCAAAGCGGAATTCGGGCGAAAACATGGAACTCACATGTTCCTGACCCAGCTCAAAAGCCAATATGTACAAGAATATCAAAGCCAAAGAAAAGCGCGGGATGGATGTCGCCAAAAATGCGAAAGCAGCCGCCGTATTGTCAGCCAGGCTGTATTGCCGGTTTGCCACATAAATGCCCAAGGCAATGCCGACGAGTGACGATATGGCATGCGCCGCCAGCGCGATGCCAATCGTGCGCGGCAGGCGCTGAGCGATCAATTCGCCTACATCGGCGCGGTAAGAGAAGGAGAAGCCAAAATCCCCCCGCAAGACGATGCCGCTTATCCAGTTGATATATTGCACCGGAACTGGGTCGCGCAAGCCATATCGGTCGCGCAGTTGGTTCGCCGCGGCCTCCGCTTCCTCTTCCGATTGTCCGCCCAGAGCGATCAGCTCGCGTTTATACACATCGGCAAAATCGCCCGGCGGCAATTGAATAATAAAAAAAGCCACTGCGCCAATAATCAACAAAATCAAGGCGGAAGAGACAAGTCGCTGTATGATGAACCGTATCATGGGCTGCCTCTCGCAGCGGATAGCATTTCAACGCAGTATAACGCAACAAGCTGATGGCAGGCAAAAACGCTTGCCCCTCCCAAATCCTTTAAGGAGGGGCTTGCGATTTAGGAACTGGCTTGGCAGCCCCTACATATCGTCCATGGCGTACATCGGCACGATGCCAGGCTGACTCTGGGTCAATTGCTCGTCTGGGTTGACCCAAACGGCTTCTGGAATGACATTGCCCCAAGTCCATTGATAGAAGAAGGGCGGCGCGCCAACCGGTATGTTGTTGAAGCGCTGCGCCAATGCCAAACCAAAGCGACCGATAATGCCGCCGACATTGTAGGCGTTCTCGGTGAAGATTTGGTTGTAGCGAGCCATCAAAGCGCGGCGCTCTTCAAAATCCGGCTCCAGGCAGAAAGCCTCGACGATCTCGATCAACTCCGCTTCGAAATCCAGCAAATCGCGGGAATCGCCATCGGCGCGGTGCCAGGCCGGGGTCGTCGTGGTGATGGGACCCAGGTCGCGGCAGCGGGTGAAGGAAGTGGTGAATTCCTGACCCATGCGGTTGACACGCGCTTCCCAACGCCCGGTGACAATCGCGTCATCGCCAGCCGGACCCTGCAGCGGACGCAAGTTGACCTGTACGCCGACGTCCTGCATCAGCAGTACAAAGGCTTCGCCGATTTGGCCCGTGGCTTCGGCGGCGACGCTTGTATTCAGCACGATGGTCAAATTATCGCCAGCCAGCGGACCATCAGTCCAGTTGACGATGCCATCGCCATCGGTATCCTCGAAACCCAATTCCGCCAACAGCGCGCGAGCGGAATCCGGCGAGTAGGGATAGTAAACGACGCTGTCGATGTCGAAGTAGGGCGAGCCAGGGGTGAGACCGCCGGCAAAACCGCGCATAAAGGGACCGCGAATGACCGCTTGCCCGATGCCATCGCCATCAATCGCATGCTGCACCGCGCGGCGGAAACTTTGATTGCGGAAGAGATCGCGCAAGGCTTGATCGCGCTCGTCCTCTACGCCCAGGCTAGACGACAAGTTGAACTGAATGTTGAAAGCCAGGGTCTCCGGACCCCACTCGATGCGGAAGTGGGCATCGTCTTCTTGCGAGCGGGTGATGGCTTCTACGTAGGTGCTGGGGTTCTCCAGGTTGGTGTGGTCGATGGAGCCAGCCAGTGTGCCTAGGGTGCGTCCAATGCCGCTGGGACCCTTCTCGAAGGTGACTTCGTCCAGGTAGGGCAGTTGATTGCCTTGCTCGTCAACCTTCCAGTAATAGGGGTTGCGGCGCATGACCATGAACTCGTCAATCTGGTAATTGGTGGCGACCCAAGGACCCATGCTCGCTACCGGCAAGTCATCCTGGACCTGGAAGGTCTTGAAGGTGTCGTAGTCGGAATCCGAGTTGATCGCCGGGTGCATGGGCGCATAGACATGCTCGGCGCAGATGTTGAAGTCCAGGAAGTCCATGTTGAATAGCTGCTGCACCGGATAAGGCACCGGGAAGGTCCAGAGAATGGTATCGTCATCAACCGCTTCCAAAGTGATCGGCTCGCCGCCGATGGAGAAGGTGGAGCCGGTCGTCCAGGAGTCGACGTTCTCATCTTGAATGACGTGTTCCCAGGTGAACATGATGTCGTGAACGCCGAAGGGATGACCATCGGACCACTTGGCGCCGCGGATGATGTTCATCGTCAACTGCAATCCGTCGTCGCTCCACTCCCAATCCGTCGCCAGGTTCGGCAGCGGCTCCAGGTTGTCCGCCCGCAGGAACATCGGACCAGACTTGACCAGTGATTCGCCGTAGATGTAGTTGATGCCGAACCAGCCCTGTGTTTGACGGGCGCAGAGATTCCAGCCTTCGGTCGGCACAGCCGAGAAGTCGCGCCATTGGCCGCCATAAACGCCCAGACCCGTCGACATGCCTGATTCCAGAATGACCTGCGGATTGTCCGGCAGGCGCTCTTCAACCGGCGGCAAATCGCCGGCTTCGACCAACGCCGTGATCCATTCCGGCTCGCTGTAAGAATCCAGCCCTTGGTAGACCAGCATCTCGTCCAGATTGAAGCGGACAATCGGGTTGTCGCCCAACTGAACGCCTTCGGGATAGGGAATCGGGTCAGCCACTTCGCCCATCTGCGCGAAGCTGCCCCCCCCCACAACAAATAACGCCGCTAGCAATAGCAGCACAGAAATAAATCGTGAACGCTTCATTGCGTTTCCTCCATAAAGTGATTGACAAAAATTAGCCCGCCAGCGCTAGCGGCAGGTTAATTCACAAGCAAATTAGGCTATCGCCCCCGTCGCTTTCGCAGCGCTCGCGTCCGCCGGGGCCTCCTCATGCAGCCAGCAAGCCACCGTATGCTCGCCAGCGACGGTCGTGGGCGGCGGCAGATGACTGCGGCATTTCGCCATCACATGCGGGCAGCGGTCGGCAAAGGCGCAGCCCGGAATGTCGGAGATGGCGTTGGGAACGATGCCCTTGATCGGCACCAAGATATCCTTGCGCCTGCCTAAGACCGGTATCGACTGCAACAATCCAATTGTATAAGGATGCTGCGGATTACGGAAAATGTCGATCGCCGTGCCATATTCGACCACGCGCCCGAAATACATCACCGCCACATTATCCGCCATTTGCGATACCACGCCCAAATTATGCGTGATGATGATGATCGACGAGCCGAAGTCCGCTTGCAGTTGCTCCATCAGGTCGATAATCTGCGCCTGAATCGTGACGTCCAGCGCGGTCGTCGGCTCGTCCGCGATCAAAATCGACGGATTGCAAGAGAGCGCCAGCGCGATCATCACACGCTGACGCATGCCGCCGCTCAATTGATGCGGATATTGCTTTGCCCGCTCTTGTGGATCGGCAATGCGCACGCGATCGAGCATATCAATCGCCACTTTCAGCGCTTCTTTCTTGCTGAGCGCCTGATGCAGTTCCACCACTTCGGCGATCTGTCTGCCGATCGTATGCAGCGGATTCAACGAGGTCATCGGCTCTTGAAAGATCATCGAGATTTCGCCGCCGCGGACGCTGCGCATCTCCACGCCCTTGGGGTCGAGCTTTACAATGTCGATCGTTTCGGCGCGGCGCTTCTGCCGGCGGAAGATGATCTCGCCTTCGACGATCTCGCCGGGCGGGGATTTGATCAACTGCATGATCGAATGCGCCGTGACGCTCTTGCCACAGCCGCTTTCGCCGACGATGCCCAGGGTCTGCCCGTTTTCCAGGCTGAAGCTGACACCCTTGACGGCCTTCACCACGCCGCGTTCCGTGAAGAAATGGGTCTTTAAGTTGCGGACTTCTAGAATTGGCTCCGCGCCGTTATTGCTAGTCATAAATACCGTTTCATTCGCTAACATGGGCGGACTATATGCCGCCCTTACAATTTATAGGCTTTATAGGCTTGGACCTATCTAGCCCTTGTCGCTTGTCCGCGCTGTCGCCTGCGCCAGTTTATCGGTCCTCAATTCCGCCACATTGCGCGTTTGCAGGCGAGCGGCGCCTTTTGTATCCAGCAGCTTCACCCGCGTCCCGCGCGCTTCATGCGCCGCCAGGCGCTGCCGCGCCGCTTCGATTTCCGCTGTGGCGTAATTCGGCAACCACTCGGCTTGCGCGACCAACAGCTCGTCCGTCATCTGCCAGACTTCTTCGGGATTGCATACCGCGCCCACCAAGGGATCGTGCAGCATGGCTTGCTTGAGCAGGGTGACATCGCCCTGTACAGCCGCTTCCATCGCCATCTCTTGCACGCGGACGCTGGCTGAGCAAGTCGCGGCGCAAGCCAGTGGCAGCTCGCCCAGGACGGGCATATTGATGCCGTTCTTGTCCACGTAGCCGGGGATCTCGACCACGCAGCCATCGGGCAGATTGCTGATGTAACCTTGGTTCGGCACATTGAAATGCCCGCGATAGACGCGGCCCGTCTCCAGCCCTTCAATGATATAGGAGCCATGCTCCAGGCTGCGCTTGTCGGCGCTGATCTGCGGCGGATCTTCCGCCAGCCACTTGGGAAAATCAGTCTCGAACCAAGCCCGCCCCTCGCTGCAGACGCGCAGGTAGCCGCCTGTCTCGCCGTGGATCCAGCGGCTTAGGTCAATCCAGTCCCGGATTTCATCGGGGCGCTTGCGATACCAGGGCAGATATTCGCTGAGGTGTCCGTTCGATTCAGTCGAGTAATAGCCGAAGCGCCGCAAGACATCAATGCGCAGTTTTTCTTCTTCGCGGAAAGCCGGGTGCGCCTCGAACATTTCCAGCAGGCAGGCGCGCATGTCCATGCCGCGCCACTTGACTTGAATGTACCAGGTCTGATGATTGATGCCGGCGCAGATGATATGCACATCGGCCATGGTCACGCGCTCATCGTCAGCTATCAGACCTTCGCGCCGCGCCCACAATTCAATGCACTCGGCGATCTGTTCGTGGCCGTGCTGGATGCCGTGACAAAGCCCGATGGTCCGCACGCCGCCATATTTGTTGCAGGCCCAGGTATTCATCGCCATGGGATTGGAGTAGTTGAGGAAGAGCGCGCCCGGCTTTGCCACAGCGCGGATGTCCTGGCAGATGTCCAGCAAGACCGGGATCGTGCGCTGACCGTACATGATGCCGCCGGCGCAGATCGTGTCGCCCACGCACTGGTCAACGCCGTATTTCAGCGGAATATCAATATCCAAGGCGAAGGCCTGCAAGCCGCCCTGTCGAATCATGCAGATGATGTAATCGGCATCGGCGATCGCTGCGCGCCGGTCCAGCGTGGAACTGATGGTGGCTGGCAAACCGTTGGCGCTGATGTCGCGCTGGCACAATTGCGCGACCATGCTCAGGTTGCGCTGCGAAATGTCCATCAAGGCGAAATGGGTATCGGCGAATTCCGGCACGGTCAGCAAGTCGCTCATCAAACGGCGGGTGAACCCGACCGAACCAGCGCCAATCATGGCGATTTTCAAGGGCATGCGCTCAGCTTTCTGCATATTGAATGGTGATTAGAATATCGTAAGCGGCGAAATTGTCAAGTGGCGCGCTGAGCCGCGCGCCATTCCGCCATCGTCTTGCTGCCCTTGCTCCTGTTGCAGTGGGTGCAGAGCAACTGCAAGTTCTCGAAGTGGTCGCTGCCGCCTTTGACGCGCGGCAGGATGTGGTCGACTTCCATGACTTTGAAGGGGAAATGCGTGTCGCAGCCGGCGCAAACGCCTTCCTGCTCGCCATAGAGTCGGTGCCGGTGCGTGCGGTAATTGGGCAGCTTTCCCATATCTGTGCGCCGCGGCGGATCGCCGCGCACGATGACGCCGCCCCAAAGCGCGCCGCGGTCGTCGCGGATGCGTTGGTCCACCAGCTTGACCGCCAGTGGCGATAGATCGATGCCGGCCCACTCGCGGTTGAGGCGGTCGGCCGCGACCAGCGTCGTGGCGCAGCCGCAAAAGGGGTCGAAGACCATATCGCCTTCGTTGCTGCTAGCGCTGATGATGCGGTCCAGCAGGGCGATTGGTTTTTGCGTGGGGTAGCCGGTGCGTTCTCTTGCCCGCGAGCCAATCGGTCGAATATCTGCGATGAGTTCTTGCACTGGGACACCCTTCGTTATATCCAAATAGCGTTTCAGAGACGGCACAGTCCCTCTTTTCGGCCAGTAAACCAAACCAGCTTCGTCAAGCAAATCGAGCTTCTTCTGTGTCGATAGCGACGACAAGTCACGGTTGGGATAGGCTTGGCTCAACGTTTTCATCGGCACTGCCCAATGTCGCCCTTTTTTGCTGGGATTGACTCCGCGCCAGTGTTTGCCAGAATCGCCATGTCGTAAGCCGGCCCCTGTCAAGTCGCCAACACGAAAACGCCCTTTCTCATCTTTATAACGATAGAATCTGTCTAGGTATTCTTTATCATATGCTTGGCTGATTTTATTCCATACATAGTTTTCGCCATTTGAGTAATACAGAATAGTATCCGTAATTCGTCCATAGTTCTTTGCGCTATTGTGGGCGGAGGTCCGCTTCCATACTAAGCTATTGCGATAATTCCGCGCCCCAAACACGGCATCCATCAGCAATTTCAGATAATGACTGGCGGTGTCGTCGCAATGCAGGTAGATGCTGCCCGTTTCCTTCAAGATGCGCCGCATCTCGATTAAGCGCACCGCCATCATAATCAGATAGCTCATCATAGATTTGCCGTGCGTCTGCCGCGCGGCGTCAATCACGGCGTAGGCGGCTGGGCTGCGCTCGGCCAGTTCGCCATGCTCATAGACGTCGATGTCGGAGAGCGTCCAGGTGTCTTTGAAAGCCGCGCCGGCCGCGCGGCTGCCGATGGGCGCGGCGTAGTCCTCGTTGGAGTTGAAAGGCGGGTCGAGGTAAATGAGGTCGACGCAGGCGCTGTTAATGCCGCGCATGACGGGCAGGTTGTCGCCGGTCCAGACCGTGCCGCTGGCGAAGTTGGGTGGGGTCATGTGGATTTCATTCTGAACTATTTGAAAATGCAACAGTTGTGCCAAGCGCTTAGGCAACCCTTCGAACTACTCGGAAAAACCGCATAATTGTCCTATTTTACCGAACTAGGAAGTTTTTCTTCCTAGTTGCGTTTTGTCACATTCGTTCTCAGTAAATGCGAGTAAGTCATGCAATTTTTTACCCCCTCTAAATCTCCCCCATTGCAATGGGGGAGACTTGTCGCATAACGTCAGGCTCCCCTTCCCTGATGCTTCGGGGAAGGGGATGGGGGATGGGGTTGAGGAAAGCGTGGCCCCATTGTTTAATTTCTTACTTGCATTTACTTCTGTGCCCTCATTGTCACGGTGGCGAATCCTCGCGAAGCCTATCCCAAGCCCGCCAAATCCCACAAGCGCGCCATGCTCGCCGCTGTCTCTGTGGCTGCCGCCAGCGGATCATCCAGCGCGTTCAGACGTTTGCTGAAAGGCTCCGGCGTCACGGGTCCGTCATAACCCAGCGCGATAAGCTTCTTCATGAAAGCTTCAAGCGGCAGCACGCCGGTCTCGCAAGGCAAGCGCCGATCATGATCGTCATAGGTGGCCATGGTCAAGCCGGTCGGGGCGTCGTTCACATGCACATTGACGATGTCCGCATTGCTGATCTGGTCCAGGTCGTCCACTGCGCCGCCCGAGGTGTAGAGGTGCCAGGCATCCAGCAGCAAGCCCACATTGCCCGTGCCGATAGCCGCAGCCAGCTCCAGCATGCCCGCCATATCGCAGATGAAGTCCTGCTGGTCGGCCGGCCGCAAACTCTGCGGACCGATGAATTCGATGCCAAAACGAATGCCGAAGGACTTCAAGACCTCGGCAATCGCCCGGAAGCGCTCGAGATGCCAGGCGAAGTTCTCGTCAAAGGCGCGTTCGGTCGACGATGGCGGGCACCAGGTCGAGCAGCGCGGCGCGCCCAGTTCCGCCGCTAATTCAGCATATTTTGGCAAAGCCGCGACATCGTCGCGCCAGCCCTCCCCTTGCCAGTTCACCGGCAAGCCCCAAGCGCCGTATTTGACGCCGGCATCCTCGAACAGCGCTCTGACGGCGTCGACATCACTTGCCGCCGCTATTTGCGCCGCTTCTTGAATGCTGAAATCCAGTCCCGCGAAACCGGTCTGCTGCGCTAATCTCAGGTTCTCTTGCAATGACTGCCCGCGAATGCCGATGGCGCCGGGACTCATAGTCTTGTACATCTCAACTCCTTATAGCCATAATCTCTACGCTCGAATCAACCTGCAAACTATAGCTTAATCCGCAATCAATTTCACTGCTCTAGGGTGAATAATTCGCATTTCCAGCGTAGAATAGCGTCATGAATGTCCAGACGCTCAAAAAACAAGCCGGCGAAACCGCCGCTCAACTCGTCGAATCGGGCATGGTCATTGGGCTGGGCACCGGCAGCACCGCCATCTTCGCCACCCGCCGCATCGCCCAGCGCCTTCAGGCGGGCGACTTAAGCGGTATCAGCGCCATCCCCACCTCGCTCGCCACCGAAGCCGCTGCCCGCGAACTCGGCCTTCCCCTCAGCACGCTCGAGCGCCATCCGCGCATCGACCTGACCATCGACGGCGCCGATGAAGTCGATCCCGCTTTCAACGTGATTAAAGGCGGTGGCGGCGCGCTGCTGCGGGAAAAGATCGTCGCCCAAGCCAGCGAGCGCCTGGTCATCGTGGTCGACGAGTCCAAATTATCTGACCAACTCGGCGCGAACTGGGCTGTGCCGGTCGAGGTTTTTCCTTTTGGCTGGCACTCTCAAGCGGCATTTTTGCGCGAGCTGGGCGCGGACGCGGTCCTGCGCAAAAACGGCGCAGATCCCTTCCAGACCGACCAGGGCAACATCATCCTTGACTGCGACTTCGGCCTAATCCGCGATCCCGCCACCTTGGATAAGACGCTGCAAGCCCGCGCCGGCATCGCCGAACACGGCCTTTTCATCGACATGGCGCGGGACGTCATCGTCGCCGACGCGCACGGCATCCGCCATTTGCGCAAAGGCTAAATCCGCAGGCGAGGGCTGTCTAAATCTGTTTCAACCATAAAGGATACATTGCCGCGACGCCGATATGTTGAGCGGCGCGCTGGCGCGGGGTATCATGGTATTCTAATCAGCATAACAAGCAACCAAGCCTCCGAAAGGGATAATCATGCAGATGCAAGCCGCGATCTTGAACGAAGCCAATACGCCTTTCAGTATCGAGACGGTGGAGCTGGAAGCGCCCAAAGCCGGCGAAGTGCTGATCAAAATGGCGGCGGCCGGCGTCTGCCACAGCGATTGGCACGTGGTGGAGGGGCTGTCCTATTTCCCCATGCCCATCATCTGCGGTCATGAAGGCGCGGGCATTGTGGAAGGCATCGGCGCAGGCGTTACGCGCGTCGCGCCCGGCGATCACGTGACCTTGAGCTTCCGCGCCAATTGCGGAAGCTGCTTTTACTGCCAGAACGACAAGCCCAACCTCTGCGAAGTTTATACGCCGGTCTTGAGATCGGGCTTGCTGAAAGATGGCACAAGCCGCATTAGCAGAAACGGCGAGCCAGTTCACATCATGACGGGCTTGGGCTGTTTCGCGGAATACGTTGTCATACCCGAGGACGCCTGTGTGCCAGTGCGCAAGGACCTGCCGCTGGAAGTGGCGGCGCTGGTCGGCTGCGCTGTTTCGACCGGCGTCGGCGCGGCCATGTATACGGCGGATGTGCGCCCGGGCCAGAGCGTGGCGGTATACGGCGCCGGCGGCGTCGGCTTGAATATCATCATGGGCGCGGCTTTGTGCGGCGCAGATCCGATCATCGCGATCGACGCCAATAGCAGCAAGATGGAAATCGCCCGGGAATTCGGCGCTACGGATACGCTGTACTCCGACGATACAACTGTCGGGCAGATCCAGGCGCTGACCCAGGGCCGCGGCGCCGATCACGTCTTCGAATCTGTTGGATTGTCGTCATTGCAAGAGACAGCCTTCGAGGCGACGCGCCCGGGCGGCACGCTGACCTTGGTGGGCTTGACGCCGGTGGGCAGCGGCACGAACCTGCCCGGCTCGGTCATCACCCGCGCGGAAAAAGTCATCCGCGGCAGCTTTTACGGCTCGGTGCTGCCCCAGCGCGATTTCCCCATGTTTCTGGATTTGTACGCCAGGGGCAAGCTCATGCTCGACGAGTTGGTGACGCGCCGCTATCGGCTGGACGAGATCAACGAGGCATACGCGGCGATGCTGACCGGCGATGTGGCGCGGGGCATCATCGTGTTTTGACAGGGCTGCGCGGCAGCGCCCTGGATCCATGTCAGCATGTAAGCGCAGCTTTAGCTCAAGGAGGGCGCGCATGAACATGAAGTCAATCAGAAGAAGCGACATTTTGCTCGCCATTATAGCGGCGGCCGGCGAACGTGATCTCAGTCGCGTTTACGTTCAAAAAGTTGCCTTTCTGGTCTCGGAAGAGTTCAAGGGCGAGCTGACGGAAAACTTCTATGAATTTGACAAATATCACTACGGTCCATTTTCAAGAGAAGTTTACAGCGATGCGGAAATGCTGAATGATTCGGGCTGCATAAGCATCAAATATGGCGCTGAGCGTCGAGACGACCTGTACAAGATCGAGACCGACTGCGCCCTTGATGACATCCAACTGCCAGCCGACTTAAAGCATTACATCGAGGACACCGTGGACTGGGTCATTGATATGTCCTTTGCGGAACTTATTCGCGCGATTTACATGCTGTATCCCGAGTTCCGAGAGAACAGCCGATTTGACTATGACGAAGGGCAAGCCATTGCTGACAGTTTCGTCCGCGCGTTTAGACAATTGCGCGAAGGGAAAACGTACACTACAGAAGAATTGCTAGCCGAGTTGCGCAAGTAAGCAAAATCTCATGGAAAGAGAAATAGCCTGGTCAGATGAATCTCGTCGGCAATTGAAGGCATTGTCAAAGAAGCGCCATAGGATTAGTGAGGATATCGAGAACTTCACACAGGATTTTATTAATCGGCGACTTCCAGGAGATCCCGTCAGTGGTGTTGGTGGCTTGACCGTAAAAGAACACCGAATGCGGGATAGCTCGTCAAATAGGGGCAAAAGCGGTGGCTTTCGAGTCTATTATTTCTACAACGAGTCACTCATATTTGTTGTGTATGTCTTCCTACGCAGAGACTTGCCTAAAGATATTGGTTCGGGGATTATACAAGTACTGAGAGGCTCTGGCCTCCTAGACAGTTGAGCGGCGAGTTGGTGACGCGCTGCTATCGGCTGGACGAGATCAACGAGGCATACGCGGCGATGTGGCGCGGAGCATCATCGTGTTTTAGCCGCCCGTTTCGGTCTAGGGGCGACCGACTGAGTCGCCCAACGGCACTGGCTGGACGCGATCAACTGAGGCTATTCGAACATGCTGACCAGTGATGTGGTGCGGGCAATGATTGTGTTCTGAGGCAAAAACACGGCGAATTATTGGAGCGTATGGATTAGCTGGTTGCCTTGGAAAACGCGAGAGCGGTCTTTCAATGTTTATCCATTAGCGTAAGTAACCAGCCTGTTGTACCTTCAACATCAATTTTTACCCAGCAGTCATTCATATATCTGTCGTAATCTGAATCGTGAATAACATGCCGCTTCCCTGAATCAACGAATCCGGCTATGTCGGATGTTCTTTGTGGCCATGCTCGAATTATAGCCAGATTGCTGACTACATCAACCAGTTCAGTTGAGTCGCACCGCGCCTCAAGATACAAATCTTCAATAAATGGTTCACAGATAAGCGTGATAAGCACAATGACGAAAACAAGTACGAATTTCTTCAAGCGACCAAATCGGCTGTACTTTGGCTCGATCAATTCGTAATTTAGTTCTCCGTCATCACGAAGTGTCACTTTATTCTTTTTGACCATAGTGGATTCCTCCCACATTAATTCCAGTACTGCAATAGCAATGATCCTATCTCTTTTCACTATGTGTAGTCAAATCCAACAAATCAATCCCAGTGCAATCGCATCAAGGTATAGCTTGCGAGTTCTAATCTTTACACATTACTTCGCTTGCTTATGGAGCAGGACTATTCAGAGCATCCGAAAATAATCTGGTAATCCCCGGGTCTTGTCACTTCAAAACCAACACTATAAGCTATTTGAGTTACCATGTCTTCATAGACAACAATATACGTACCCCGTGCCCCTTGATTTAGAAAATTGAGGTCACTGTAGTATCCCCCACTATGACCACCGCTAGAAGAGTAAAAGCCGGAAGGTTCTTCTAGCTTTACACCGTCCCGCCAAAAATCCAAAAAGAAATCATCCCTGCTGTCATCACTAAATCCAAGGTAAACTGCAAAATCACCCCTTTCCCTTGACTTACGTAGTTCCAATCTGACAGAGCAATTGATGTCTTTAATTCTTTGGATTGTTCCATCACTCTTTAGCATAGGAATGTCACCACCTGCCAAGCACCGTAACTGCGCGTATTGCACAAGAGACGATATTTCAGCTAGAGCTGAAACATTGTCGGTTGCCGCAATCGATGTGATTTGATGCAAATAATCGAAGACACAGCTTCTATCCAACTGTGAATAGGCAGGAATGACGAAAATAACTAGCATTGCGAAAATACAGAATATTAGAAAAACTTTACGCATGATTTCTACCCGTTTGGCGAAAATACCGCAAATTCGTAAATGGCATACTAACACTTCCACGAACAGATTTCAAGTCTTTTTCATCCCGAGTCCCAGGGCGATCGCAACAAATTATATTTAACTAGAGAGAACGCAGAGTACACAGAGTTTAGAGGATTTAGACAACATATCTTCTATCTCCGCGACTGAATATGGCAATGTCGCCAACGAAATTTTATCAGTCGCACATAAAAAGATCTGAAAGTAAGGGCATTTTGTCTTACTCTGTTCTCTCTGCGCGCTCTGTGTTTGATTTTAAGGTTAAGTCTGCGCCATTTCAGTCGCTATCAGTTTGATGCAATTGCCCTGAACACGATGATGGGGTTAGACTAGATCCATCCACCGCTTACATCTGATTCCCATAAGCCCGACCAACCGCGCTGGCTTGCGAGCTCACCACCCGAATCAGCTCCTGCTCGCTGTCGCGGACGAAAGCGCGCAGCTCGGCCATATCCCGGACGCCCACGTCAGCCAGAGCGCGGGCGGCATAATGCTTGAAGGTGTTGATGTAGAAAACCATGGAATTGGCTTTTTCCTCGAAGAAACGATAGCCGGCTTTGCCTTCGACATTGCGCGTGCGGCCGCCGGGGCGCAGCCGCTTGCGCGCCAATTCGGGATTGGCGCTTTCGATGATCATGGTCGGCGCCGAGGCGCTGCCGTGATAGGGCATGCAGACCAGCCCCGACTTGTGCTCGAAGTAGATATCCCCCTGCTCGATGACGCAATGCGCCAATTGCTGATTATAGGAGATCAGATCGACGCCCAGTAGCAGCAAATGCCCCATCGAGCTGCCGATGCCGCCTTCCACGGCGATAGTGACATGATTGAAGCGCGGGTCGGTGGTGATGCTGTAGACCTCCTCCAGCGTGGTCACAGCCATGCCGTTGGTCGCGGAAGTACATTGCCGTCCGCCGCCATGCCCAAAAAAGAGACCGTCGGCGCGGATTTCCGGCGCGATCAGCTTGAGGCATTGCGCCTTGTCGCTGACTTGGCCCACGAATAACTCAATCTCGTCGCCGAATTCGGCGCGGATAGCCGCAGCCATCTCGGTCACGCGCGGATCGGAGTTGATGGTATAGATGCGGAAGAGGCGCACATCAGCTTCTTCATAGAGAAAACGCGCCGCCGCGAGCTCTTCTTGAATATCGCTGCAGCCGAGGGCAGCGCCGATATTGCGCGCCGCGCGCCCGTACTCGGTCTCGCTCAGCCCGATCTTCGCCAGCGCGTCTTTTGCCGCGCGGATGACCGCCGCCTGCCGATCGATATAACCGGCGAAGATGCTGTTGCGGTGCGTGAAAATGGCATGATGGCCGATGGCGGCGGTTACCAGCACATCGCGCCAGCCGGAGATGGCCGGCATGGATCCGAAACCGAGGACGCTGCGCGGATACTTGCCGATGCGGTTGAACAAGCCGCATTCCGCGCTATCCGTGCGCGAGACATAACGATCCGATGACAGCTTGCGATAACCGAGATCCTTCCAGCTATAGGTGCTGGTGCTGAAGGGATTGTCGTTCATGCCCAGCACGCCTTCGACCGTTTGCGAGCGGCGGTTGCTGCGCGGCGGGATGGCGCTGCCGTTTTCGATCTCGTCCAGGCTGCGCAGGACCTGGCTGTTCTGGTTGCTGCAGAAGAAATCGGCGCGTTGCGCCAGGCAGAGCGTGCGGCGTTCGGGCCCGAACTGCCAGATGACCGGACTGCCGTTTTTGTGCATGTGCAGGGCGCCGCGATCGACATCGGTCAGAATCAATCCGATGCTGCTGGAATCGGCTTTGGGCAGGTAACGACTGTAATAGATGTTCTCTTCGTGGTGAATCGGCTGATACTTCGATGCCTCGAAAGCTTTGCTCGGCGGATTGTCCTGCTCGATGGCTTCCAGGGCGTAGGCAAAGCGCAGCGCGCGCTCGTCGGCAAGCGCCGCATAATCGACCCGCTCCAGCTCTTGCCGGTAGGGTTCGGGGATCATATAAACCGCTTCGCCCAGTTCAAAAGGATCAGCGCGCAGCGCCAGCAAAGCCTTGCGGCGCATGGAGTGCTGGTCTTTCTCGGCGGCGCTCATTTCGGCGAAAGTCCGGGACTCGCCCTGCGGCACAAACATATCGTCCCAGCCGAAGCCATTGAGCCCGCGCAAGCCTTCGGCGATGCTGCCAGCCGTGGCGCCCTCGCGGATATGCACGTCGCTGCCGTCATATACGGCGATCAGGACCTTGGCGACCGCGCCGCGATCGCGTCCCTGCAGCCAGCTCTCGGCGATCATGCGCCGCATTTCGATATCTTCGGAAAAGTCCTTGATATAGGCGCCGGGTCTGCCGCCCAAGCCCTGGCAAGAGAGCGACGTTTCTTCGACCAGGATGGGGTTGAAGCCGTTGGCTTTGAAAGCCTCAATCGCCTTATGCCGCGCCACTTTATAGGGATCAAGACTCTGAATCTCTTCGATATCGAGGCTTTTGCCAAGGATCTCGTAATCGGGCAGGATGCGGCGGAATTCTTCCAGTTTGTCGCGGTTGGTCGTGGCGACTTCCATATAAGGATGGGCTTGGTACCGCGAACGCAAGACGTTGATGACCTTGGGCTCGGTCATATTCAGGGATCTGGGCATTAGGGGGTATTCCGTGTTAGATAGGATCTACAGCCGAATTATCGCAGACGCCTATGTTTTGCGGTAGTCGCTATGAAAGGAAAAGTAGGAGCGAGCCTTGGCTCGCACTGTGTTAATTGATTCTACCAATTGGGCGACTCAGCGAGTCGCCCCTACCGTTTTAATCTTTTAGTTGGAATTACTATAATTGTAAAATACCATGCTATTATTGTATGATAGGAAACAGTCTCTAAGGTTCCACAGGTTCTGTGATGAGCGAAGAGAAGTATTCAGTGACGTATAAACGAGTCTTCATTTATGCCGTCGTGGTTATTGCGATAATAACGGTCGTGTTGGCTCTGGCTGCTGGGCGTACGCCAACCGAAATCTTGGCTTATCTTGGATTCACAACAGGCATCGCTTACATCTTCTTCGGCTGATGCATGAGGTTTGTATTATATAGCCTGTGCATCCTTATCATACTGCTCGCGTCATTTCTCTTTGTTTTAGGATACGACGGTACGCAGATACGCGAGTTCCTGCTAGGTATTGCCGCCATTGTTGTTGTTGCTTCCCGCATTATTGGGCCTCGCCGAAACAATGACGACGATAAAGAGCAGGACGATCAAGGCGAAACTCAACGTGAAGAACGCTTGCGCATTGGAAGTGACGCGCCTGAGCAGGTTTCGGAATCCCGCGAATCTTCCCAGAGAAGTCAAAGGCGCTGACAAAATCCTCTACCTGGAAAGCTGAATTTACTTCCAGCCGTAACGACGGTTTATGCAGCCACCCGCGCCACAAACTGCAGCGCCAGATTAACATCGTCGGTGACATTGGCCACAGACGGCACATCGGGAATAGTCAAGCCGAAGTCGCCATGCAGCACATTGACTGTGGCGATGCCGCTAATTTGCGCGTCGCTGTCCAGCGTGACTGTCGCCGCGAAGGTCACTGTCCTGGTCACATCGACCACCGTTAGATCCCCACTGACATCGAAAGTCATGGTCTCGCCAACCGCGATGGAATCAGCCGAAAAATTGCTCAGTTCGCGCGGCTCGAAGACGATAAATTCGTAAGCGTCCTGCGCCGAATTCAGTATTTGGCTGCGCAAGGCGCGGTTGCGGAAGCTATTGTCCGTCTCCAGCGTGCGCGCGTTGATGATGATGGTCCCGATGGCAGATGCCTTGGGATCCGCCAGATTCACATGAATTGCCCCGGCGACTTCATTGGTTGCGCCGACGACGGTGGTGCGCGCGCCGCGCAGATCTTCCTCGAGCGTGAAGGTCGCCTGGCTTTCCGCGGCGACGATGCTGAATTCCACCGGCTCCGCCGTTTCCTGCGCGTCCACGACGGTATCGACCACCTCAGTGATCATCGTATCCATCGCAGCGCCGACCGCCATAGCCACCGCGACGTTGACCGCCTCGGGCAGCGTATTGCTGATGGCGGCGTCGACGGCCGCGCCGACAGCCGCGGTCAGCTTCGCGTCCTCCGCCGTGCGCGTGGCGAGCGCGTCTTCCGCTGAGAGGCTGGCTTCGCCCGAGCCGCCGCTGATCCATATCCAGCCGAAAATGCCGGCGCCGGCTCCAATAGCCAGGGCGATGACGAGTAATATCAGTACGATCGGGGTAGATAAACCGCTGCGGTTGCCGCTGCTCATTATCTGTCTAGGCTCCTGAATTATCAAAAAGGAGGTTGACTTTGGGCGCAGCCGAGTCAATTGGCTGTTTGCGCCGGTCCTCAGGAGAGCATTGTAACCGCAAGTCTTGCAATTGGCAGTGTCAATCGCTCGCCAATGAGCGCGCAGTCGCGATTATCCCAAAATCAGCATGGCATCCGTCCCGCGCGACCGGCGATAATGCTGCGCTAGCCTAAGATTTATCCCAAATATCCCAAGTAATTGGACAATTATTGGGATAAAATCGCTGGAAAGGGTCAGATTTTGGGTAAGACTTGGGAAATACCCTTCTGTTCAGCATCCAGACAAGCGGTAGGGGCGATTCGCTGAATCGTCCGACGAGTAGAAACTGAATGAGTATTGGGTGACTGACGGTCTGTGTCTGCGCGCCCTACGCGACCCGCCGAGCCGCCCCTGCCAAATCGTTCATATTTGGGGTTCAAGTGATCTCAAGCCGAGAACAGAAAAAATTCCAACCGAAAAGGATACGCTATCCGCTTGCCCGCGCCTTCGCCAGGCATATAGGACAGTGTTACAATCGGCGACGCGCTTTTCCGCGATCACAGAATGGAGGAGAAAATGGCGGTTCGCATCAGATTCCTGAGCCACTCCGGTTTTCAGTTGGACATCGACAGCCACAAGCTCTTGATTGATCCCTGGTTGTCTGGCAACCCCGCCGCGACAACGGTGGCTGAGCAGCTTGACGCGGAGGTCATTCTGCTCACCCACGCGCACGACGACCATGTCGCCGATGCGGCCGGCATCGCCAATCGCAGCGGCGCCACCATCGTTTGCAACTTCGAGATGGGCAACTGGTACATGGCGCAAGGGCAAAAGCATGTCTTCCAAGGCAATCCTGGCGGCAGCTTCCACAGGGACTGGATGAGCGCCAAATGGACTGTCGCCCATCACAGTTCATCTTTCGGCGACGGCAGCTATGGCGGGCAGCCCAACGGCTTTGTCATCCGCGGCGGCGGATACGCCATCTATCACGCCGGCGATACCAGCCTCTTCGGCGACATGCGCTTGATCGGCGACGAGGGGCTGGATGTCGCCATAATCCCGATCGGCGATCTTTTCACCATGGGCATCGACGACTCAATCAAGGCGATTCAACTTCTGCGTCCGGGCACCGTCGTGCCGATGCACTACAATACCTTCCCGCCAATCGAGCAAGACGCCGGGGCATGGGCGCGGCGCGTCGAGAGCGAGACCGATGCGAAGCCAATGATACTAGCGCCAGGCGAAGCCTTTGCTCTCGACTAGGCGAGATCGTCGGCTGCGCATAATGCGCGGATGTAGGTTTCGATCTGGTCTTGAGGGATGAAGTCCAGGTTATAAGCCAGCGCCGCGCTCAACTCGCGCGAGACGTGGCCGAAGAGCTCAATCTGCCGCAGCAGGCTGCCCCAAAGCGCGGCGGTCTCCCAATCGCTCCAGATCCCAGTCAACGCCGCGTAGGTTTCTTCCCCAGTCCATTCGCGGATGCGCTTGCCCAGCAGCCAGGTATTGACCGGTTGAGCGCTGGTGGCGCGGGCATGCCATTCCAGCATTTGCAGCAGAGCGCATTTCATGGTCCAGTCGCGGAACTTAACTACCCAGAATTCGCGGCGGCGGATGAACTGCGCCACATGGATCGCTTCAAAATAGAATTCGTTGACGATGGCTGTCACACGCTGCTCGCTGGGCGGGTCGGGCTGCGGGAAGATGCGCGGCGACGGCGGGAGCGCGCGGAATAAGCCATCCTTATCGAGGGCGACGACATAGCCGCGCAGGTACTCATCGGACAAGTGCCCGCCGCGGATCAGCTCCTGTATCGCGCCGACTCCTAGGAACTGGAAATCGACTTTCAAGCCCCCGGCGAACCAGACCAGTTTGTAGGGCGCGTCTTGGTGGCGCGGAAAGCGAATCCAGACCTCGCCCAGCCCGTCCAGCCAAGCGTCGTCGGCGATGTATGAGGCATAATCTCTGGCGATAATCTGCGCATCAAGATCGGACCATTGATCTGTGGAGCCGTCGCCGCGCGCCAGCGAGCCGGTGATGACCAGCGCGCGAATCAACTCTTCTTGTCGAGCCCAGTCCAGGACTTTGGGCAGCAAGCTGTGCTGCGGCAGGGGTGATGATCTCGACATGAGAAACTTCAGCAGGGGCGGCGCGGTCCGCTCGCCCATTCCTTTACTTGACCAGAGATTATGGCAGGTCGGGGATGCGCTCGCCATAGAGCCAAGCGTCGAAGAGCGCGTCCAATTCGCGCCCGCTAAGGCGCTCGGCGACGGCGATGAAGTCCGCCGTGGATACGTTGCCGTAGGCGTTTTCGCTGTAGAAGGTCCGCAATATCTCGAAGAAAATTTCGTCCCCGACTTCGCTGCGCAATGCATGCAAAACCAGGGCGCCGCGGAAGTAGACGCTTTCGCCGAAAAGCCGCGATATGTCCGGATTGCCGGGCGCGGGCAGTGAACTGTCTCTAGCGAAACGCTGCAACATGGATGCGTAGGCGGGCGCTCCGAATTTCTTTTCCAGCCAGAGCGCCATGAAATAGATGGCAAAACCTTCGTGCAGCCAGATGTCGCTCCACCGAGAAAGCGTAACGCTATTGCCGAACCATTGATGCAGCAGCTCGTGCAGCACCACTGATTCATCGGGGCCCGAGGCGTCAAATATGGATAAGCTCTGGGTTTCCAGCGCGCCCGGGAAGCCCGGCACGGCAACAACGCCGTAGGCGTCAAAGGGATAGGGACCCAGCATCTCGCTGAGCCAGACCAGCATGTCTTTTGTGACATCGAATGCGGCAACGGTGGCGTCGGCGACATCGGCTGGGAAATAATTCCGGATCGGCACGCTGCCGCTGTCATCACGCGCCGCGACGAATTCACCGATTGCGACAAGCGCCAGGTAGCTGGCCATCGGCTGCGCCATCACCCAGACGAAGGTGACTGTGCCATCGTCGTTGGCGATTGTCTGGCTCAGTACGCCGTTGGCGACCGCCGTTAAGGGCTGAGGCACAGTAATTCGCATGGCGTAAGTCGCTTTATCCAGCGGGTGGTTGTTGCATGGAAACCAGTTCATGCTGCCGGATGGCTCGCTGACGGCGGCGAAGTAACCCTCGCTCCATTCTTGCCAGCCCAATTTGACAAAAGGCACAGCCGGGTCGGCAATCGGCTGGGGAGCGCCACCGTAAGTTATCGCTACTTGAAACGCGGCGCCCGCCGCAATAGGCTTTGCCGGGGAAATGACGAGTTCCGCTCCCTCGCGACTGTAAGCTGCTCTAATGTCATTGACCCGGACGCTATGCACGGTCAATTCGTAAAGGTCTAGGTTGAACGAGGCGAGATCAAGCAAGGCGACAGCGGCGATGACAGTGGTAGCGCTGATGGTCTTGCTTTCCGGCTTGAAAGCCAAGTTGATGCTGTAATGTCGCACGTCGTAACCGCCGTTGCCGAGTTGAGGATAAAGCCGGTCGCCCAAGCCGTCGGCGCCCGGCTGCTGCGCGGAGGCGGCAGCGGAAAAAACTAACATCAAGAGCATGAGGCTGAACAGAAAAAGTAGTTGTGGCTTGAGCCACATTGCGCGAATCGAAGTCAAGACGATTTCTCATTTACCGCCAACCATGGTGAATGCGCGATAGTCGATGACTTGGTAAATTTCATAAAGCAGCGTAAGCAACATTACCGCATAGACCACGGTTGAAGCCCTGAGCCTCCATGGCAAGTTCGGTATGCTGATGGTCTCAATTTTCGCTGAATGCGACAGCAGTCCGAGTGTCCACAAAAAAGGAATCATCAATGAAAGAATGGTCCTTGGACCATTGCCGATAAGGGGCATATACCACGCGAAAGAGAGCGCGTAGACCACGTGGAATAACAGGACAAAAGTTATTGCATGGTAATTCCGACTAAAATGGCGCCAATGTCCGCGAGCCGCTATCAGCGCAACGCTGCAAGCGAGAATGATTAGGTTGAGAGCGACTTGGCTGCAATAACCATACCTGTGCCGGCTCCAGGGAACATTGCATCCATAATTTATCAACCGTAGGATGCCGCTGCCGAAGCGATCGATGATCTGCTCTGTCGAGTGTTCATCGAGATACTTGCCCAAGCTTGGGATCTCTTCATCAGGCAAGTCGGGCCAACCTTTACGGTCGCCAGCAGCTCTCGTGCCTGCCTTCGCTTCTTCCCAAGAGTCATACCAAACATAGAACGTCGTGTTGACATTATAAAAGTAGCTGCCAAAGATTTCCTTGCTCTCTCGGAGGTAAGGAAAGAGCAATAACAGGAAGACCATAGCTGTCGAAAAAGCCTGCAAACACAGAATGCCCGTGGCTCGCCTGCTGGATTTCCCGCGTACTGCCCTAGAAAAGACCAATAGGGCGAAGCTCGATAAATAAATCAATAACGCGGGCATGGCGCTAGCCTTCGTAAGATGCGCCAGCGCAAATAACGCGCCAAGTCCGAGTGATTTGTACCATGCTGGCGCAGACAGAGTTTCTACAGACAAGACAAATGCCAAGCCAAAAAGCGTATAAAAGAGAATTTCCGCTTGGAAAAACGGCGCCTTGAAAGCGAATACCAGAAAAGCGATGACCAAGATGGCATAGAGGGCGAATAGCTTTGAGAACTTGAAGAAGAATGCAACCGATAATACGAATAAACAGAGAATGGATAGCCCTACATTGAGCTTTTTCCCTTGCTCAAAATACGCTTCTTCGTCCAAATCTGGCGAGTAAAACAATGCCTGCATAAATGGATAGAGGGGCATTCTGTTCCGGTCGCCAGTGTAGCTGAAGTTGGTTTTGTAGGCATTGACGGCAAAGAAAATATAGGCGCTCTGATCGTGTTGCCGAAGATCCTTGTTGACGCCGCTTTGCAGATTGGCCGCATGCAAATATAGGAGAACCAGAAACGCAGCCAGGGCAACCGCAACGAGAGCCTTGCCGCAGCGAATGGGGTGGCGATTGACCGTGATCTGTTCTTGCGCGCTAGATAACAACTTTGTCACTTCGCTTTTGCGCCCGGGCATTCTCGAACAAGATACAATAGGTACTGCCTAAACGCAACAAAGCATATCGACTTCACGATGATAAGAGGCTCAAATGCGCGCCGAGGCGCGACAACCTGCAGGCATGCTAGCCGAATCCGCATCCCCATATCGCCAGGATAGGAAAGGGCGCAATACCGAGGAAATCCAACAGGCGTTCAATGTGGATACGTCCTGACTAGTGGCTGGCGCGCGTCACGTGTAGGCTAAATATATCCGCTGTGCTACACTACATGATACGATTGACAAGAACATTATGGAGAAGCGTCATTTGCCGTCATTAGACTTCGCCCATCATATCGTAGACTTGATTGAAGACCGCAAGGCTGAGGACATCCTGCTGCTCGACTTGCGCCCCGACAATATCATCGCCGACTTTTTCATCATTTGCAGCGGCGACAATGACAGACACCTGCGCGCGCTGACCGAGACGGTGCGCCGCGACGTCAAAGCCAACTTCCAGCAGATCCCATTCACCAACGAAGGCACAACCGAAAACGGCTGGGTGGTGATGGATTATGGCGATGTCGTGGTCCACTTCTTTTCCCCCGACAAGCGCGCATACTATGGGCTGGAGGAGCTCTGGGACGCCGCTTCCAAAGTGATGCTGCGTATTCAGTAATTTCCCCCGCGAAAGCACGCCAACTGCTGGAACGGCCTAGCTCACTTGATGTTCATCGGCTGCCCCTGCGTTTTCGGCGAAGCGCTTGAAGGCTTCCATGCTGCTGCGCGTTTGCTCGCGAAATTTGCTGCCCGGGATGAACAAGGACATGATGCGCATGAAACTGCGGAATTGGAATTCGGAATCGAGCGCCCAGCGCGTCTGCTCGCCCTCGTCATAGAAGTAATTGCGCACGATATTGTGCACGCCAGAGGCGTCGTATGTGCCGGAGAATTCCTCCGGCAGGTTGCGTTCGATAATCGTCTCGATCATTTCCATGCGGCGTCTGCCCATATCGTAGAGCAGCCGCGTTTTGGCGCCGGGCTGGCCCGGTTCGCCGCTGATATGCTCGAAGCTGATCAGCCCTTCCTGCCACTTCTTCAGGTTTTCAAAGCTATCAAATAGCTCAATGACGCGCTCGCGCGGCAGATTGATAAGCACTTCGGTTTCGTAGCGCATGATTTGATTCCCTCGTTGGCTCGATTATCGAGATTGTAACCGCCCTTGCGTCAATTGCGCCAGAAATGTATGGACGATACCCAGGGCAATCTCATCAAGGACCAAGATCATTAGAAGCCCGCAAGACAGCGCCCGCCAGCTGCGTGTCCGCGACTAGGTGTGTGATCAGCCCGGTGCGCAGGGCGCCCGCGACCGCATTCGCCTTTTCAATGCCCGATGCCAGCGCGATGCGGCAGGGCGTCCGCCGCAACTGATCGACGCCGACGCCGATCATGCAGTCGGTCAGCGGCGTTTCCAGAATGTCGCCAGACCCGTTAAAAGGATGCACACAGACATCGCCGACTGCGCCTTTTGATATCAGCATGGGCGTATAGGCATCGCCGATATAAACGATCATGCCCGGTGTGGGCGGCAAAACGCCGATGCCGAAGCAGGCAACGGTCATCCGATCCCACTGCCGCGCCACTTCCCGCACCACGATGTCGCGCCCGAGCATGTCGCGCAGTTCTCGCGAGCCGACCACCATCGGCGCCAGCAGAAAATGCGGCTTGCCGCCAAAATGTTCAGCCGTGCGCAAAACCATGTGATTCATCTGCGAATAATTGCTCTCCTGGCCGCTTTCGCCCAAGAGCGGCACAACATCCACCGAGACCGCGCGGGTCGGCGCCAGCAGATCGACCATGCGCGACGTGGTCCGCCCCCAGCCGATGCCAAAAACATCACCGTCCTTGACGCGCGCTTCGATGAGCTTAGCCGCTTCCGCCGCCACCGCTCGCCGTGTCAATTCTTCCGATTTATGTCCATAAGGGACCAGAAGCGCCTTTTCGATAGGGAACTTGCGACACAGCTCCAAAGCCAGATGCGCCGAATCGTCGCGGGGGTCCATGATCTCGATGCGGACCAATTGCTGATCGCGGGCGCGCTGCAGGTAAGTGGCAATCAGCGAGCGCGACACGCCCAGCTGATTGGCGATCTCTTGCTGCGATAAATTGTCCTTGTAATACATATTGGCGATCTGAACCAAGGTCGCCAATTGATCGGATGGCAGGTCGGGCATCGCGCGCTCGCGGACTCTATGATTACAGTATTTTGCAAGAAAAGACGAAAGGCCAATATAAGCGCCGTCTATATCACCAGGCTCGGATAGCTCTATGCGCGATGCCTTCTTCCAGTACATGCCCCAGCGCATCTCGCTGTAAATTTCCAACGAAAAGACCTTCTACCGCGAAGACATGAGCGGCAGCGCCCCACAAGGCGGCATTTGGCAGCGACTCGCGCGCCACGCGCAGATCGCGCTGCGCCTCGGCGGTCATCAGATAGGCGCGGATTTCGCTGTTAATGCGCTCGACGAACCAGGGCGCCGCTTCAGTCACGCCGCCGCCCATCACGATCAAGCTGAGATCGAGCAAGTTCACCAAGCCGCCCAAACTGATGCATATCAAACGAATCGCTTCATCGACAATCGCAGTCGCGCTTTTGTCGCCCAGTTCAAGCGCGCGGAATACCATAGGCGTCGTCACCGCGCCGTCAAGCGCCAACGCTGACAGGATGGCGCTCTCGCCCGCTTCGCAGGCAGCTTGCCCGGCGCGGGCGATGGCGGGACCCGCGACAAAGGTTTCAAAGCAGCCGCGCCTGCCGCAGCCGCAGGGATAGCCATTAACTTCGTCCAGCGTGATATGCCCGAAATTGCCGGCGAAGCCATGCGCGCCGCCGTAGAGCCGGCCATTCAAAAACAGATACCCGCCATAGCCGGTGCCAACCGTTGCCCAGGCGAAATCGCGCAGGTCCCTGCCAGCGCCCCAGACCGCCTCAGCCAAGACCGCTTGGCGCACATCCGTAGCGACACAGACCGGCAGACAAAAGCGCTCGCTGAGCAGCCGGCCAAAAGGCAGGTTGCGCCAGTGCAAATTGGGCGCCAGGATGGCGTCCCCGCTAACGAGATCAACATTGCCGCACAAACTGACGCCGATCCTGAGTTCGTCCCTCATTGATTGACGCGCGCGCTCAACATGCGGCTCCATCAGATCAAACAGACCAGCCAAATCGGCGGCGCCATCGGCAGCGAAGGGCACGTCATGCTGCGCGATCTCGCCCTGCAGCGCGCCGTCAATGCCGATCAGCGCCAGGCGCAGGCTGGTGCCGCCAATGTCAATCGCAAGTACGGGATCGGGTGAGGCAAGGCTCAAAACAGTGCTCTCATGCGCCTATTGCCAGCGCGGGCTTTCCAGAAAAGTCGCTTTGCCAGCGCGCTCGACGACCAGTTTGCGAAAGCCCTTGTCGATGATGGGACGGTAGTCGTGCCCGGCGCTGAGGTGGTAGGAAGCGACGAAGACCAGCATCTCGTCGCCGGTATTCACGACGCGATGCGCCCACATCGGCGGAATGTGAGAAATGGTCCCGGCGCGCCAAGGCTCGGCGCGGAACTCGCCGTCGATGGTCTGCAGCAGCAGATAGCCTTCGCCCTTGATACAAAAATAGATCTCCGGCTGGTCATCTCGTTCGTGGATATGCCCTTTGGTCATGTGATACTCATCGCCGATTTTGCCGGGCAGCAAGCGCGTCACGCCCAGCGCCATATCGCTCTTGCTGGTCTCGAACGGATGATACCAAAGTTCATATATCAGCGGATTCCCGCGCCCGAGAATGCGCTTAATGGCCTCTTTGTCGTGGTACATCATCTGCAAATCAGTGAGCCTGCGATCATCGCGGGTCTGAACCGGCTCAAAGTTGCCGGACCCGAAATCGAATTGCACGCTGATGGGATAGTCGTTCTCTTTTAGCATGTCCGCTCCTCGCTGCTTGCGCCTCCGGTCGCGCCTAGCTCCCGCCCGCGAAGGACTCGACGGCATTCTTTAGCGCCCCCAGGAAGGCGGCAGCCTCCACGCCGTCCAATACACGATGATCACAGGCGACGGTCAGCGCCATCATTTGCGCCAGCTCGGTTCCGCCATCTGCACCCGGGATGATCAGCGAACGCGGCGTCGCGACGCCCAGGATGGCTGACTGCGGCGGATTGACAAGCGGCGTGAAATGGCTGACGCCGGTCATGCCCAGGTTGCTGACGGTGAAAGTCCCGCCGGATATCTCGGCCGGGCTCAGGCGATTTGCCCGCCCTTTTTCAGCCAGTTCGCCCAGTTTGCTGTTGAGCGCGGTCAAGCTCAACTTGTTAGCCTCATGAATCACCGGCACGCGCAAGCCGTCTGCCGCGGCTGTGGCCACGCCGATGTTGATCGCCTCGAAGACAGTGATGCCGTCATGCTCGAAGCTGGCATTGAGCAAGGGATGATCGCGCAGTGTCCTAGCAGCCGCATGAATCAGCAGCGCGGTCAGGCTCACGTTGTTTCCAGCTGATTTCGCCCACTCGCGGAACTTGAGCAAGTTGCGGATGTCGGCGTCGATGGTCAAGGCGAATTGCGGCACGTTTTGGGCGCTGTCCAGCATGCGCTGCCCAGTGAGTCGTTTGCTTCGGCTCAACTCGACGCGGCGCCTGCCAGTCGCATTGCCCGTTCGCCCTGTCTGTCGCGCATGCGCTTCGACATCGGCGCCGCTGATCTTTATGCCGTCAGCCGGCCTTACGGCTGCCAGATCAAGTCCCAGTTCCTTGGCTTTGCGCCGCGCGACCGGCGATATCTTGAACTTTGACGGGGAAGCCTTGTCCGCAACAGGTATAGATACAGTTGAATTAACAGTTGAAATAACCCCAGCATTTTCACCCGGCGCTTCGCTTTCCGGGCGCCAGCTTTCGCCCTCGCGCCCGATGACGGAGAGCAGGTCGCCAATGCTGACCGTTTCGCCTTCCGCCGCCACGATCGCCAGCAACACACCATTCTTGGGCGCTTCCAGCGGCAAGGTCGCTTTATCTGTTTCCAGGTCCGCCAATTCGTCGCCGCGTTTGACAGCCTCGCCGACCCGCTTGTGCCAGGCGACCACTACCGCGGAGTCAATCGATTCGCCCAGATGGGGCAATCTGACCTCCGTTGCCATGCTTTCCTCCTAGCTTGTCCTAGGCTGACAAGACGCGGCGGACGGCGGCGCGGATGTCGTCGACCTGCGGGATGACGTGGCGCTCCGAGGCTGGACCAAAGGGAATCGGCGAATTGGCGGCAGCCACTCGCTGAACCGGCGCTTCCAAATCGTAGAAGCAATGATCGTTGATGGTCGCCACCAGCTCAGCCGCGACCCCAGCCCGCGAAACGTCTTCGGATACAACCACAACATGATTGGTTTTGGCGATTGAGCTTGCGATTGTCGCCACATCCAGCGGCACCAGCGAGCGCGGGTCAATGACTTCGGCCGAGATGCCCTCCGCCGCCAGTTCCTCCGCCACGCTCAGCGCGCGGTGCAGCATCAGCAGCGTGGCGATGATGGTGACATCATCGCCTGCGCGCTTGATATCCGCGCTGCCCAGCGGGATGGCATAGGCTTCTTCCGGCACCTCCGTTCCGATGGCTTGAATGGCAGAATCGGAAAGCGCCTTGCCGCCGCCCGGCGATGCCGCGCCATAGAGCAGTTTATGTTCGACGAAAAGCACGGGATTGTCGTCGCGAATCGCGCTGATGATCAGCCCCTTAGCGTCATAGGGCGTCGCGGGCATGACCACTTTCATGCCCGGCGTGTGCATGAACCAGGCTTCAATACTCTGTGAATGCTGCGCGCCGCGCCCGGTCGCGCCTTGTGGACCGCGCAGCACCAGCGGCACCTTCGCGCGCCCACCGGACATCAACCGGATTTTGGCTGCTTGATTCACAACCTGGTCCATGGCGCAGAAAATGAAGTCGAGATATTGGTATTCGACGATGGGCCGCAAACCGGTGAGCGCCGCGCCGATGCCCAGCCCGGTGAAACCCGCTTCCGAAATCGGCGTATCCCATACCCGCTCGGCGCCAAATTCATCAAGCATATCGTGGGTGATGTGAAAAGCGCCGCCGAATTTGCCCACGTCTTCGCCGAGCAAGATCACGCTTGGGTCCACGCGCATCTCTTGCACGATGCCTTCGCGGATGGCGGCCGCCTGACTCAGTTGGCGCATGAAATTCTCCTAGTTCTCCGCAGTGATGTAGGACAGATAGTCTTCGGCGCCGACATCGGCGCAGGACTGCGCATAATCGATGGCGTCCTCAATCGCTGCTTCCGCTTCGGCGCGGATGGCGCTCAGTTCGTCTTCGCTGGCGATTCCCCCCGCCAGCAGCCCCGCCGCCAGCCGCTCAATGGGATCGGCATTTTTCCAAGCCTCGACCTCTTCCGCTGGTCGATAACCGGCCGCTTCAAAGCGGGCATGGCCGCGAATGCGATAGGTCAGGGCTTCGATCAAGGTAGGACCTTCGCCCGCGCGCGCCCGCCTGACAGCTTCGCGCGTCGCTTCGTGAACGGCGAGCGCATCATTGCCATCGACGCGCAGTCCCGGCATGCCATAAGCGCAAGCGCGGGCTGCCAGGTCGGGCACGGCTGAAGATTCGGCTACGGTCATGGACAGGGCGTACTGATTGTTTTCGATGATGTAAATGGCCGGCAAGTTCCACAAAGCCGCCATATTGAGCGCTTCATGGAAGATGCCTTCGTTGACAGCGCCGTCGCCAAAAAAGCTGACAGCAACCTGCCCGCTGCCGCGCACCCGGGCGGACAGCGCCGCGCCGGTCGCGATGGGTATGCCCGAGCCAACAATAGCGAAGGCGCCCAACATGCCTTTGTCGAAGTCGGTCAAGTGCATAGAGCCGCCCATGCCGCGACAACTGCCGGCTTGTTTGGCGAACATCTCCGCCATCATGTCCTGGAGCGGCACGTCTTTGGCGACGCAATGGGCGTGGCCGCGGTGCGTGCTGGTGATGGCGTCGTCGGGCTTGAGGGCGCTGACCACGCCCACCGCCACCGCCTCTTGACCGACAGCCTGGTGCATGGTGCCGGGCATGGCGGTGGTCAAGAACAGGTAATAGAGCTGTTCCTCGAATTCCCGCGCCTCCAGCATTTTGCGGAACATGCGCAGCAGCAGTCCCCGATCATGCCCCGCGCAGTCGACAGCTTCGCGCCGTATTTCCATTGCATTGCTCATACGCTATGCCCATTCTCACTATTCTCATGCTCAAAGGCGACCACGCGCACGGGAAATGCTTCCGCGCCCTTGATCTTGACCGGCAGCACAAAAGCCACAAAGCGCTTGCCCAGCAACTGATCGAGATTGCTCAGGTACTCGATTAGGGCGATACCCGCGCCCAGCAGCAACTCGTGATTGGGCTGTCCCGGCAGGGGAGCGCCATCTTCGCTGCGCACCTCGTGGCCCGAGGTATCCACCCCCATCAGCTTGATGCCCGCCTCGCCCGCCAGCCACTCGATGCAATCGGTGCTGAACCAGGGCCGGTCATGCTGTCGCTCGCTATAGTAATAAGCGTCGTTGCCCGTATAGAAAAATACCATGTCCCCCGGTCGAATCTTGTCTTCCGCGACCGCTTTGAGCGCGGGCAGAGTGATTTTGCTGTTGTTCGCGCGCCAAGACGAGATATCAAGCACGACTCCCTCGCCGATCAATTGCGAGATCGGGTAGTCCGCGGCGTCTTGCCCGTCTTTGACATGGTGATAAGGAAACTCGATATGGGTGCCGCAGTGGGTGTTCATCACGATCTCGGAGATGATGTACCAAGCGTCGTCCTGGCGCTGGTATTTGCGGAATTGGGCCCAGGCTTCCGTGAAGCGCGTATCAAGCGCCATGCGATATTCTTCCCGCGCTGGATCCGAAACATGGGATAATTCAATTGGCTTGCTAATATCAATGCAGAGCTTGCTCATCGGGTCTGGTCCTGGCTGAAAACGTTCAATGACATCTAGTTTAGCATCTATCCTATGCAAGGGATTGACATTTGTCAATTGACAGATGTCAGAAGGCGCGATAAAATTGTTTCATCTGCAATGAGGCTGGTATTTGGGGTATTTCTGACAAGGCGGCAGTTCTTGCGGCTGCCGAGAAAAGGAGGTCGCTCGGTTGGATAGAAGTTGCGCATTGAAAGACCTCAAGCGACGGTATCGTATTTGACGAAAGGAATTACCGATCATGCGTAAACTATTAAGCGTACTCTTATTCGTGAGTCTCGCCGTTTTTCTGGCTCTTCCTCTGGTGGCCCAAGACAGCGTCACCATCGGTTATGGCGCGCCGGAGCTGAGCGGCGGTCAAGGCGTGATCATGAGCGGCTTGGTCAACGCGGCGGAGGCGAAGGGCTGGGAAGTCATCAGCTCCAACGCCAATTTCGACGCCGAAGCCCAAGCCAACCAGATCGACAATTTCATCTCGCAGGGCGTGGACGCCATCGTGGTCGTGCCGGTGGACAGCCAGGCGATCTGCTCCTCGGTACAGCGGGCGCAGGACGCGGGCATTCCCTTCTATACCATCGACCGCGCGCCCCTGGGCTGCGAGATCAATATGACCGTGCAATCGGACAATTACATGGCGGGCCAGCAGGCTGCTGAAGGCTTGGTGGAACTGCTGACCGAGCGCTATGGCGAGCCGCGCGGCACGGTGCTCGAGCTGCAAGGCGATCTGGGCCAGAACGTGGCGCAGTTGCGCGGCGGCGGCTTCAACGATCACCTGGCCAACTACGAGAATATCGAGATCATCAGCCGTCCCACAGAATGGCGCGCCGAGAACTTCAGCCAAGCCACGCTGGACGTCGCCGCCAGTACCGAATTGGACGCCATCTACATGCACTCCGATTGCGTCGGCACCAAGGTCGTTACCGCGGCGCTTGATCAGATCGGCCAGCTGGTGGAACGCGGTGGAGATGGTCACATCTTCCTGGTCGGCGTTGACGGCTGCCCGGACGCGCTGGAATCGATTCGCATGGGTTACAGCGACCAAGCTTCCAGCCAGCCGCTGCCGGACTTCGGCATTATCACCGACTGGATTGAGATGGAAATGGCCGGCGCGATGATCGAAACCGGCGATGTCGTACAAGAAGGCGCGCCCTGGTCGCCCGCCAGCATCAACGCCTCCGACACCGGTTACATGCTCAACCTGGCGACAACCAGCGTCAACCCCGGCAATGTCACCAGCGACGCCCTCTGGGGCAACCAAGCTGGCGGCGCCGCTGAGGAAGAAGAAATGATGCCGATCATGGAAGGCGTTGTCATTGGTTACGGCGCGCCGGAATTGAGCGGCGGTCAAGGCGTGATTATGAGCGGCTTGGTCAACGCGGCGGAGGCGAAGGGCTGGGAAGTCATCAGCTCCAACGCCAATTTCGACGCCGAAGCCCAAGCCAACCAGATCGACAATTTCATCTCGCAAGGCGTGGACGCCATCGTGGTCGTGCCGGTGGACAGCCAGGCGATCTGCTCCTCGGTACAGCGGGCGCAGGACGCGGGCATTCCCTTCTACACCATCGACCGCGCGCCCCTGGGCTGCGAGATCAACATGACCGTGCAATCGGACAATTACATGGCGGGCCAGCAGGCAGCCGAGGGCGTGGTCGAGCTATTGACCGAGCGTTATGGCGAGCCGCGCGGCACGGTGCTCGAGCTGCAAGGCGATCTGGGCCAGAACGTGGCGCAGTTGCGCGGCGGCGGCTTTAACGATTACCTGGCCAACTACGAGAATATCGAGATCATCAGCCGTCCCACAGAATGGCGCGCCGAGAACTTCAGCCAAGCCACGCTGGACGTCGCCGCCAGTACCGAATTGGACGCCATCTACATGCACTCCGATTGCGTCGGCACCAAGGTCGTTACCGCGGCGCTTGATCAGATCGGTCAGTTGTTCGAACGCGGGCAAGAGGGTCATATCTTCCTGGTCGGCGTTGACGGCTGCCCGGACGCCCTGGCTTCCATCCGCGCCGGCGCCTCCGACCAGGCATCGAGCCAACCGCTGCCGGACTTCGGCATCATCACCGACTGGATCAACATGGAGCTGCAAGGCATGATGATCGAGACCGGCGATGTCGTACAAGAAGGCGCGCCCTGGTCGCCCGCCAGCATCACCGCTTCCGACACCGGCTATATGCTGAACCTGGCCACCACCAGCGTTAATCCGGACAATGTCACCAGCGACGCGCTCTGGGGCAACCAAGCCGAGTAATTTGACTTGCGCGGCATATAAATTCGCATCTGGGAGCGTTCAGATCATAATGGACGCTCCCCTTGCTTTGACGACGGCTGATTGCGTTAGAATAGGGTAGGGGACCATGGGCGGCGATTCATTTGTTTTCAAGTTATTGCGATAATATCATTAGGCATGGAAGATTTTGTCGTGGCTGACAACTTTATGCACAATAATATTTTCTTGACGTATTTCATGCAAACCGAGCGCCGATAATCAGGAGTACGCTCATGACGCGGACTGGACCCAACCGTCTGGTATCCCTAATGGTCGACAACCTGATCTGGCTCTTCGTCATAAGCGCCTTTATCGCTTTTTCTCTGCTCTCGGATCGTTTTCTATCCCCATATAACCTGGGCAATATACTGCTGCGCTCAGCCGCTTTCGGCATGCTGGTGCTCAGCCAAGCCTATACCTTCATCACAGGGAATTTTGATCTCTCGGTGGAATCGTCACTGGGTTTGACAGCCATGTTCGCCGCCTTGATGCTGGTGACGAGCGAAGCGGGCGGCTGGGGCTGGCAGCTCAATCCGATTCTGGTGATCGCGCTGATGTTGGTCTTGGGCGGCGCGATCGGTTTGTTCAACGGCCTGCTCATCACCAAAGTCGGCGTCAACAACTTGCTGGTGACAATCGCCATGCTCTTCGTATTGCGCGGCGCGACCTACGGCATCTCGCCCGGCACCAGCATCAGTTTCTTCCCCAAGGAGTTCACCTGGCTCGGCGGCGGCACCTTGGCGCGCGTCGTGACCGACAACGGGAACTTTGTGCTTTCAGTGGCGGGCATCTTCGTGATTCTGGCATTCCTGGCGGGCCACATCCATACGCGCTATACGCAATTCGGGCGCAATATGTACGCAGTTGGCGCCGATGCCGACGCCGCGCGCGCGGCCGGCATCAATGTTGACCGCGTCGTCATCATCGTGTACATCATCGCCGGGGTCTGCGCGGCTTTCGCTGGTTTGCTGCAGGCGGGCCGACTAAACGCGGCGACGCCGACCATGGGCGCCAATTTGATCTTCGCGGTGCATGGCGCCGCCATCATCGGCGGCATGAGCATCTATGGCGGCCGCGGCAATATCATCGGCGCTTTTGGCGGGGTGCTGCTCTGGTCGATACTGGACACCGGCTTGAATATCATGGGCGTTTCGCCCTTCTGGATTGATGTCAGCCGCGGTTTGCTGCTGCTCTTCGCGGTATTGCTGGATGCCCTGCGCGTCCGCTATCAGCGCAATGCGCAGTTGCGCATGTCGCTGGCGGATACGACGATCGGCTTGCAAGACAAGGCTCACGGCGATGGCTGAGGCGGCGACAGCGCGGCGCAGGACCGAGCTCCTGCTTGATATGCGCGGGATCAGCAAGTCCTATCCCGGGGTGCAAGCCCTGGCGGACGCTGATTTTTCGGTGCGCCGTGGAGAGATCCACGGCGTAGTGGGGAAAAACGGCGCCGGCAAGTCGACCCTGATGGGCGTATTGATGGGCATCAGACAAGCCGACAGCGGCAGCATCGCCATCGACGGGGAGCTCTTGCGCCAGGCGTCGCCACAGACCATGCTTGATGCCGGCATCTCCTACGTGCCGCAGCACATCAACCTGCTCAATACCTTGACGGTCGCCGAGAATATCTTGGTCGGCAACCTGCCCAAGAACCGTTTCGGGCTGGTCGATTGGAAAGCCGTCAACGACGATTCGGGCGCGCGGCTGGAACGCCTCGGGCTTAAGCTGGACGTTCGGCAGCCGGTCGAAGGGCTAAGCGTAGCCGAGCGAACCATGCTGGCAATCGCCAAAGCGCTCTTCAACAAAGCCCGCCTGATCATCCTGGACGAACCCACCGCCGCGCTTTCTCGCGTCGATATCGACCTGCTTTTCAGCTTCGTGCGCGCCCAGCAAGAACAAGGCGTGGCTTTCATTTATATTTCGCATCACCTGGAAGAAGTCTTCGAGATCTGCGACCGCGTCACCGTTATGCGCGACGGACGCGTCGTCGGCACGCGCGAGATCAGCGCAATCGATGTTCCGCAGCTGATAGAGATGATGGTGGGCGGTGGCGTACAGGAATACGAGCGCGAATCTACGGCTGGCAGCGAGACAGTCTTCGAAGCGAAAAACCTGTCGCGGCGCGGCGCTTACGAGCAGATCAATTTCGCGCTGCGCCGCGGCGAAGTGGTCGGTTTCTCCGGCTTGCAGGGCAGCGGCGTCGACGAATTGGCGCAGGCGCTTTTTGGCTTGGAGCGGCTCGGCGCCGGCGAAGTATTGCTGGATGGGGGGACCTTTGCGCCCAAGAGCCCCCGGGACGCCTTTGACGATGGGCTAGCCTATCTGCCGCAAGACCGTCACCGCTTCGGCTTGATTCAGTTGCGGCCCGTGCGCGAGAACGTCACTTACTCCGTGCTTGATCGGCTGGTGAGCCGCCTGGGTGTTCTCATGCGCAAGCCAGAGCAGCGCATCACCGAAACATACATCGACAAGCTGGGCATTGTGACGCCGGGCGCCGAACAGCGAACCATGCTGCTGAGCGGCGGCAATCAACAGAAAGTGGTATTCGCCAAATTGGCGGCGACGCAACCCAAGCTGCTGATTTTGCACGAGCCGACGCAGGGCGTTGACGTGCAAGCGAAGGTCGATATCTTCAACATCATCGACGACTTGGCTGCGCAGGGCGTGGCGCTGCTGGTCATTTCCAGCGAAGTCCGCGAGCTGATCGGCTTATGCGACCGCATTCTGGTCATGTACCAGGGGCGCCTCAGCGCCGAGTTCACGCGCGCCGCCCAGAACATGCAGCCGGAAGACATATTGCTGGCAATCGAGGGAGGCGGGGTCCATGCGAAGGCTTGACCGCCATCACCTGCTCGAGCTCGTATCGCGGCATTTCATCTGGGTCGTCCTCATCGCCACTGTGCTGGTTTTCGGCTTGACTATCGACGGCTACCTGCGCATATCAAATATCACCAATATCTTGATCACGGGCAGCGTCCTGGGCGTGATGGTGATCGGGCAGGCGCTCTGTTTGATGTCGCGCAAGCTCGATCTGTCGGCGGAAGGCACGGTCTCGCTGGTCGCGGTGACCGCCGCCTGGCTGATGCTGCCCTATCGCGAGACCGACCTGGCGCAGGCTGGCGGCTTGGGCATCGAGCTGGATCCCTTGATCGTGATACCCTTGGTCTTGCTGCTGGGCACAGTGATCGGCTTTGTCAACGGCTTCATGATCATGAAGCTGAACATGAACTTCTTCATCGTCACGCTGGCGATGCAGTTGGTCTTGCGTGGCTTGGCGCTGGCGCTCAGCAGTGGCGCCATCATGCCCGGCACGCCGGCCGCTTTTAACTGGCTGGGCGGTGGACGTGTTGCCGGCATACCCGTCTCGGTAATCGCGACCATTGGGCTTTATGCCGTATTCGGCTTTGTCATGAGCCGCATGCGCTTCGGCCGCAAGGTCTACGCTGTTGGCGCCAACGAAGACGCCGCCCGCGCTTCCGGCTTTAACCCCGCGCGTACCGTGATCCTGGTCTATATGGTCAGCGGATTCCTGGCGGCGCTGGCGGGTTGGATGCTATTGGGTCGCCTGGAAGCCTCGGTGCCGAACCTGGGACTGGGCATAACGCTGAATGTGGTGGCGGCCGCCGTGATTGGCGGCGTCAGCTTGAAAGGCGGCGAAGGTTCGATCATCGGCGCTTTTGCCGGCGTGCTCTTCCTGGCTATGGTCAACAACGCCTTGAACCTGATGAATGTCGATCCGCTCTGGGTCAATGCCGTGCGCGGCTTGATCATTCTGGTGGCTTTGATCATCGACGCGCAAAAGTCCCGTTATCGCGGTCGCGCGGGACCCGCCGAACCCAAAGTGAAAAATGAGGTCGCGCCAAATCAAACAGCGGCGCTCTCCTGAAGCAAGGATCTTCGCCCTTCAAGTAAAACGACGAATACCAGCGCAAGGGGGCTTTGCTCCGTCAGTTCCATAAAGTAAAACCAGAGCAATCGCACCAGATTTTTGCAACCATCGAGGACACCAAGTTTCATCCATTGATCTGCAATAAAAGGGGATTATGTATTTTAGTAGCCAAGCCTGGCTAATCGCGCCTCTGCTGCCAGTCATCAAACTGCTGTGGTGATGTAGCCAGCAGTATTCGCGCCACTTCTTCGGGGGTGTAGGGTGTGCTATCTGGCGGTCGGAAGGGGATTAGGCGGACGACCGACAGGGCGCTTATTCTTAGAATCTGATTTCTCATTGCCCTCAATCATATCGTTCCTTTGATTTATTGAGTCGTTCAATTCCTTATGATTACATTATACCATACAGGGTCCACAACTCAAGAAAAATTGCGAACCCTGGCATTGGTGTTTCTTACTCCTCACTGAATTTGACTTTTACGACACCGTTTCTCGGTAAGCCGACGCCCCCTTTGACTGTGCGCCCATCAAAGTGAATGGTCATCACACCAGTATCTGCCGCGACAGCAATGCTATAATGCACAGTATCACCTGATATACCCATTGTTTCGTCATACTGCGCTTCACTGCCCCCCGCCTTAAGCGTAATGGTGGGGTTAGTGCCGTCTACACGCGATACGATTAGCCTCGAAGTGTGGGCTGATTCGGCGACATTAAAATCCGCTATTGAATGACCGCCACTGTAGGATGTACCACCTGCTGAGGATGTACCACCTGCTTGCGCGGCATAGTATCCAGCTATCCATTCCGCTTCGGTGTCGCACTGGTTCAGATGCGCCCCACCATCTGCATGAAAAGCAGCCCAGATTGGGACATGGCACATATTCGCTGATACCGAGAAAGTACTCATTGCGAACAGAAGCGCTACAACTACTGAACCCCATTTGACGATTTTGCGTTTCATGGTTCGTACTCCTTGTTTCGTGAAATTATTCGGAATTAGAGAATTTTCAGAAATGCGCCTCCTCAGATGTTGTATGGTAAACTCAAAGTGTGAGAACAAATGATTCTCACGAAATCGGTGTTTCCTGTGGCAAGTGGGGGATCAGCCTAAATTGCCACAGGAAACCTTCTATGCAAGCCCTTTTGGACTCATCAAGTATTCATAACACACCGCATTGATTTGTGCAAGATATTGGCAGAAATTTCAGGAAATCAAGTCCTGATACTGCAGGCGCTTCCCGGGCATTCCGCGCACTATCGCCGCCATCTGAATCCCCCAATAAGGAGACATTGTAAGGCTTGTCCGCTATAGATGAAATTGCGCCAAATCCGGGTCTATTGACAGTGGGCGACTCACAGAGTCGCCCCTACAACCGACTTTTGGGGCTGAAGTCAGTTCTATTTTCGTAAGTTTTGCATTGGCGATCCTTCTTGATGGGGCAAAGGACAGAAGGATTGCGGTAAAAAATGATGAATGCGTCGCTTCGTCTCGGCGGCTTAGGCGCAGACAGGCGCGTCGGCGGACCAGCGATGCGTCGCCGGGCGCTCCGTCAGCCCGGCTAAGTAATCGCGCGCGTCGTGCCAGGCATCGCGCCATTCTTCGTAGGACTGCTCTTGCGCCGGATTTTCGCGGCTGCGCACGATCAAGCTGGGGAATTCATCGCGTCCTGTGGGCTCGCCGATGGGCTGATAGCGCAGGTCAAAGCTCCAGCGGATGGAATCGCTGACGTTGACCAGGGAACTATGCTGCGTAAGCCGGTGCATGAAAATGGCGTCGCCCGCTTTGATTGGCATGGGCAGCGGTTCCCCCGCCAGCAACTGTTCCGGGATTAGCACCTGGTCGAAAGGACAGTGTTCAGTGATGCCGGTGAGATGGCTGTAGGGCACCGCTTGCAGGCAGCCATTTTCGATCGTCGCATCGGTGATGGCGAGCCAGACCGTGAGGATTTCGGTGTCGTCGGCGTTGGGCCTGTGGACGCCTTGGTCTTGATGCCACTTGGTTACTGTGGTGAGGTTCACCATACCGGCCGCGACCTTCGATTGCGCCGGCTTGATGCGCACGTGCTGTATGGGGTTGGACAGGATCTCGCCGCCGACGACCTCTTCAACTTTGTCCAAGAGGCGCTCGTTGCGTATCAGATCGTAGACCGCGCGGCTGGCATTGATGCCGGCATCGCTATCCACGGTTTCGTTGGACAAGGCGATATCCATGTGGGCAAAGACGTCTTTTTTCGCTTCGCCCAGGATCACGGTCAAGCGCTCTTCAAAGGGAAGGTCCGCATAGGCTGATGAGATCAGTCCTTCCGCGTACCATTGCGGCGCCATGCGATCGAGCAACTGGTGATAATCCTCGCGTATCGCTTGCAGAGCCGCTTCGTCAAGCACGCCCTCGACAATGGCGTAACCCTGCGTTTCGACTAATTCTTTGAGCTTACTGGTCATGGCGCACCTCCCTATCCTTGGGAATTTAACACGGGCTTGCCCCCGAGTCAACTTGTTTCCAGCCTCAGCCGCGCTCCTGCAAAAACAAAAACCCGGACTTCAGCACAAAGACCGCGCCGAAGAGCGCGCTTAGCGTCAGCACGATGCAGGCGCCAGAGGGGATATCCAGATAATAGGAGGCGTAGAACCCCATCACGCCGCTGACGATGCCGATCAAACAGGCGATGAGAATCATGTGATGCAGGCGCTTGACCAGCAGGCGCGCTGTGGCCGCCGGCGTGATCAGCAGCGCCAGCATCAGCGCGATGCCCACCGCCTGCAGGCTAACAACAATGGTCACCGCAATCAGAATCAACAAAGTCAAGCGCAGTACTTCAACGGGCAGGCGCAAGCTGTGCGCCAGGCTGAGATCGAAGCTGATGACCAAGAACTCTTTGTAGAGCAGGACGATGATGACGGCTACCAGCGCCGCCATCGCCGCTATCAGCAGCAGGTCATTCTCGCTGATGCCATTGATGCTGCCAAAGAGGATATGAGTAAGATCGACCGCGTAACTGCCTTGCGTGCTGATAATCGCGATGCCCAGGGCGAACATGGTAACAAATACGATGGCAATCGCGCTGTCTTCTTTGAGTTCCTGGTTGCGCGACAGCCAGGCAATCACCAAGGCGGAGACGATGCCCGCGCCCAAGCCGCCGACAAAGAGATTGCTGCCAACATAGCCGCCGCTGGCGGTGTATGAAACCGCGATGCCGGGCAGAATCGCGTGCGCCAGCGCGTCGCCGAAGAAAGCCATGCCGCGCACCACCACAAAGCAGCCGACGACCGCATTGATGCCGCCGACCAGCACCAAAGCCAGCATGCCGCGCTGAATGAAAGCGTAAGCAAGTGGCTCGGATAGGAAATTAGCGATGTCCATTTGCGCTATCGTCCTACTGATCGAGGCCGAACATGAGCAGTTCGTTGTTATGTGGCAAGACATGCGCCGATCCGAAGGCATCGCGCAGATTCTGCCCGGTCAGCACTTCGTTTGGCGGTCCGAAGCAAAGCAATTTCTGCCGCAGAATCATTACCTTGTCGGCGTGCAGGGCGGCGTTCTGCATGTGATGCGTAGAAAGCAGAATCGTGATCCCATGACTCGTCAAAATGTCGAGCGCCTCGACGATCTCTTTTTCGGCAGTCTGGTCGATGCCGGCGAAGGGTTCATCGAGCAGCAGCACACGGGCGTCTTGCGCCAGCGCGCGCGCGATGAAGACACGCCGGCGTTGCCCGCCGCTCAACTCGCTAATTTGCCGATTGGCCAGGGCGCCCAGGCTGAGATGTTCCAGAATATCGCTTACGATCGCGTGGTCGCGTTTGCCCGGCCAGCGGAACCAACCGACGCGCCGACTGCGTCCCATCATCACCACATCGTAGACCGACACCGGGAAAGACCAGTCTATCTCGCTTTGCTGCGGTACATAACCGACATAGATGTGGCTGCTATAGCAATCGGCGCCGTATATTGAAATATGGCCATGCGTGAATTGCAGCAAGCCGACGATCGCTTTGATAAGCGTGCTCTTGCCGGCCCCGTTCGGTCCGATGACTGCAACGCGCTCGCCGGCTTTTATGGTGAAACTGATATCCGACAAGGCATAACGATTGCCCGGGTAACCGGTCGTCAGATGCTCCACCAGGAGAGCCGGCTGGCTTGTGTCGATGTTGTTTCGCTTGAATATAGACATTGCCAGCCAGCCTCAGTTCAGGCACTTTGGCGAAATCAGCCAAGCGCTTCCACGATCGTGCCCAGATTGTAGCGCATGTACTCCAGGTAAGTAGAAGCCGGGCCGCCGTCGCTCAGTGTGCCGCTGTAGATGATCGCTAGTTCAGCGCCGGTTTCCGCCGCAATGGTCTCCACCTCTGATGTGCTGACGGTTGTCTCGCCGAAGATAGCCGCTACGCCCATCTCGTTGATGAGGTCGATCAGCGCGGCGACATCGCGCGCGCTGGGCTCGACCAGCGTGCTGCCGCCGGGGATCACCGTGCTGATGATTTGGAAATCGAAAGTCGCCGCCAAGTAACCCAGCGAGTCATGGCTGGTGATCAAGATGCGCTGCTCGACCGGCAGCGTTTCCAGCAGCGGCAGGATGAAGTCGGATTCCAGCGCGACCAACTCTCCGATGTATTCGGCAGCGGCAGCGGCGTAATCATCCGCATGTCCGGGGTCCAACTCGCTCAAGACATCGCGAATCATCAGCGACCAATAGATGATGTTGTGCGGATCCATCCAGACGTGCGGATCACAGCCGCCTTCTTCGTGCGCGTGCGCCTCATGATCGTGCCCATGCCCGTCGCACTCGATTTCTTCCAGCCTACCGAGGACCGGGCCATGTTGATGCGCGTCCTCGTCGCCCATTATCTCTACAAATTCAGCGTCGTGCGCATCACAATGACTGTCCATATCGCCGTGCTGATGCTCGTCATCGTCCTCGTGGGCGTGCTCGTCATCGTCTTCGTGGGCGTGCTCATCGTCCTCGTGGGCGTGCTCGTCATCGTCTTCGTGGGCGTGCTCATCGTCCTCGTGGGCGTGCTCGTCATCGTCTTCGTGGGCGTGCTCGTCATCGTCTTCGTGGGCGTGCTCGTCATCGTCTTCGTGGGCGTGCTCGTCATCGTGCATGTGACCCGTAGCGCCGATGGCAATGATCTCGACACAAGCCGAAACTTCGACGATTGGAACATCTTCGGCGGCGCCGTGGATTACCTCGAGCAAGGTTTCTTCAAAACCCGCGCCATTGACGAAGACCAGGTCGGCTTCGGCGACCGAGGTCAAGTCGCTCGGTGAGGGATTGAATCCGTGCGGATCGGCGCCGATCGGAATCAGCGTCGTGAGTTTAACGCGGTCTCCGACGACTTGACGCGCAACATCCGCCAGGATGCTATGCGACGCCACCACCTCTAGCGCGGCTCCCTGCGCCATTGCGCCGCCGGAAAGGATCAGCGCTACTACAAATATCGCCAGTAATCCGATAGCTCTCTTTCTCATTTGCTGTGTTCTCCCAAACCCAATGACAGATGGCTAAATCCTACAGGGCATACAAGGCAAACACAAGCCCTAATTGAGACTTAATCTCATTAACGTGCTGATGACCCAAAGCCGCTGTTCAGATACGCCCCCGCTAGGTAAACTCGGCAGCATGATCGCAAAGTTCCCCCATGCCGAGGATACCCAGCCCTTACGCGGGCCAGCGGAGGATACGCAGCCGGTCCATCCCTTGCGCAGCCCCGCGCGGAATCGCAGCGTGGGGGACCGGGCGCGGCGCGGTCCGCTGCTCGTGATTGTCCTCTTGACCTGCTGCAGCCTGGTTGTCACCAGCGCATTTTTGATCCGCAGTCTCCCACCTGATTTTTTCCCGAGCGGCGACGCCCAGCGGCAAGTCACCATCAATCAGGACGGATTTATCCGCCAGCTATCCACGCGCGCCGAGACAATCGCTGAACTCTTACACGAAGCGGAAATCGCCGTTCCGCTGGATGCCGCGCTTTCGCATGAGCTCGGCGACGCGACGTATGATGGCATGACCATCACCATAAAAGCCGCGCGTGACGTGACGCTGGCAATCGACGGCGCGGTCCAGGTTTTGCGCAGCGCGCTGGACAATCCCCTGGCGATTCTAAATAGCGCCGGCATCGAGGTAAGCAGCGCTGACAAAATCCGCGTGAACGGGGCGCCGGCGCATACAGATGCTTTGGCGGGCTGGACGATCCCCGCCGAACATATCGAAGTTCGCCGGCCGCTAAGTTTGACCGTCCTCGACAATGGCGAATCGAGCGCTGTTCTAACTACAGCCGAAACGGTGGGCGCCGCTTTAGCCCAGTCTGGCATTGAGTTGCATCCCCATGACCAGACCAACCCAGCCCAGGACAGCGCCATTAGCGGGGACATGACGATAGTGATCGAGCGGGCGATACCGATTGCCTTGCGGCTGGATGGCGTGCTCATCGAAGCGCGCGCCCAAGCGCAGCGTGTCGATGAGGCGCTGCGAGAGCTAAAGGTCCCGCTCTTCGGCTTGGACTATGTGGTACCCGGCGGCGACACCGAGGTCGTCACCGACATGCTCATCGAAATCGTGCGCGTCACCGAAGAGCGGGGCGCGCAAGAGCAAGAGATCGCATTTGAGGCGCGCTATGTGGCTGACGCCGAATTGAACCTCGATCAAATGGTCATTGCCCAGCCGGGGCAGAACGGGACGCGGGAAATCCGCAGCCTGACGCGCTACGAGAACGGCGTCGAAGTCAGCCGACATATCATCGAAACCGTCGTCACGCAGCCGCCGCAAGACCAACTCATCCACTATGGCACGAAGATCAATCTGCGCACAGTTGAAACACCGGGCGGACCGCGCCTTTATTGGCGGGTGCTGTGCATGCTAGCGACCAGCTATCATCCGGCCGCGCTGGGCGGCGACAACGTGACCTCGATTGGCTGGACATTGGAGAAGGGCGTCGTCGCCGCCGACCCGCAGATCATAAGCTATCGCAGCGAAGTCTTTGTGCCCGGTTATGGCAACGGAACTATGGCGGATACTGGCGGACCGCGCAGCTCGCGCTATTGGATTGACCTCGGCTACAGCGATGAAAACTGGGTTTCTTGGCGGCGCTATGTCAAGGTTTATCTTTTAGCCCCGACGCCACCCGAAATTGATTATCTCTTGCCAGCCTGGACGCCTATCCGCAGTGTGCCTGGCGGCTGCGGCGATTAACTCTCCGGATCATATTCCGCGAGCGCCTCTTCCTGCGATGGCAGGCTCTGATATGGACCCCGCCAAAATGCCGGATAAGGCGCGACCACAACCCCCTCGCGTATATCAAGGATGCGGCGGATCATCGGCGCGACCACTTCCGAGCCCTCGCGCGAATTTGCCATAACGCCGGCGAAGGCGATCTGCGGATCATCGGCCGGGTAATAAGCCACGAACCAGGCATTCGGCTGCCCGGCCGTTTCCGCCGTACCGGTCTTGCCGCAGACCGTATAAGGCGCCCCCTCGAAGACCCACCAGGCTGTCCCCACCTCCGGTATCGTTGTGACCTGGCACATGCCCTCGCGCAGGATCTCGAGCGCGTCCGTGTCCAGGCTTTGGCTCGGCAGCAGCGTTGGCTGGTTTTCCTGTCGATAGTTATCTGTGCCGGGCGTACCGATGTGACTGACGATATAGGGTTGGTAGCGTTTGCCGCCATTGGCGATCATGGCGGTGGCGACAGCCATCTGCAGCGCGGTAACCGTGACATTGCCCTGCCCGATGGCGTTGTTGATGGCTTCCGTCGGCTCTTGCGGATTAGGATAGGCGACATCGCCGGCCGCTTCCAAGCCCAAGCTGTTAATGCCCGTCGCGCTGCCGAAGCCGAGTCGCTCAGCATAATTCGCTTGCAAGTCGGGATCTTGCTGGAACATCAAGGCGCCCACTTCCCAGAAGAAGGGGTTGCAAGAGGTCGCCAGCGCGCGGCTCATATCGACCTCGCCGGTGGCTGGCTTATTTTCCAGCAAGCGCCAATCGTAGCGAACCGGGAGCGCGTCGCCAAAGCGTTCCCGCCCCTGCCATACGATATCGCAGAAATAAGGATAGGGATCCGGCAAGATGTCTTCCGAGGCGGCGGCAAGCAGCGTGACGATCTTATAGACCGAGCCGGGCGTGTATTGTTCGGCGATGGCTTTGTTCGTGAAGGGCGAACGCGCGTCGCGGTTCAGGCGCGCCGTTCGATCCGGCACATCATATTGCGTATCGGGATTGAAGATATGCGGATCGAAGCTGGGAAAACTAGCCATCGCCAATACCTCGCCGGTATTGACGTCCAAGGCGACGATGGCGCCGCCAAGCGTGATGCCGCCCCAATTGTCTGCGGCGTAATTCACCGCGTCCGACAGCGCCTGCGCGGCCGACTCTTGCAGATCGCGATCGATGGTGAGCGTGACCGGCCGCGGCGCTTCCCCTGCCGTCCCGCCGAGCTCGCGGACGACCGTGACGCCTTGCTCCACGATCTGCAGCGTCCGTTTTGCCTGCCCCCCCAAGACGCTTTCATAACTGAATTCGATGCCAGCGCGCCCGACCAGCGCGCTCTCCTCCCGTCCGCGGGCTTCCCAAAAGTCCAGCATTTCAGCGGGAATACGGCCGATAAAGCCCACGATGTGAGTGGCGATGCCGTGTCCATAATAGCGGCGTGTGCGAAAGCGCGACGCCGTGGCGACGCCGCAATCGAATTCCAGCGCGTCGCGATACGCGTCGTAGCGTTCCGAATCAATTTCCGCAATATGAAACAAGGTTTCCGGCAAATAGTCGGTGAAGATATTGCGCATGGTATTGATTTCCTGGCGGGTGACAATGGCAAGCGTGCCGAGGCAGTCGTCGATGTCGTTCATGTCTTGCTGGATAACATATAAACTGTCGACCAAACCGCCTTCTTCCGCCAGCGGCTGGCTGCGCCGATCGTAGATATTTTCGCGCTGCGGGTAGTTGATCTCTACATTAAGCCGAGCGCGAGCGGACATGCCATCGAAGATATCCATCTGCGACCAGGCGATCTTCCAGCCGCCTTCGTCGACCATGCGTATGACGCGGTCGCGGTCGCGTATACGCCCGAAAGCGGGCGACTCGATGACGATGTCGTAGTCGACGACAGCGGTGCTGCCTTGGTACGCGAGCTCGCTGCGCGAGAGCGTGACGCCGGCGAAGCTGATGACGCTATGCGCCTCGGTATAGCGATTGATGAAGACCTGCCTGGGATAGAGCTCGCGGCTGCGCCCGGCGATGAGCCGATACATGCTCTCGTAATCTTCATCGTTCCAGCCGTCGATGAACGCGCGCAGGACAGCTTCCGGATCGGCGCTGCTGTTTTCAAGGACCGCGGGCGGCGCGGTCGCTGTCAAATTCGGGTTCCGCCCCAGCAGGATCGAATCGCAAGCGCTCAATGCGAACAGGCTCGTCAAGAGCAGGCAAAGCAACGATTTGGCGGTCATGTTTGGCGCTCTGGGCTGGGTTCCATTGTCGAACGGTGCAGGCGGCGCTGTCTAGGCATTATCGCCTTTGTCGCGGCGCGGCGCAATCGCGCCTGTCCCGCGATCGCATAAGCGGCGGCGATGATCCGTTTGCTGGCGGGGCGGAATCAATAGGCGCCGCTGCGCAAGACGACGCGGGGAATGGTCAACATGAGAATCTCGATATCCATGGACAGCGACCAGTTGTCGATATAATAGATGTCCATGGCGCACATTTCGTCGAATGGCACGTTGCTGCGTCCGCGAACTTGCCACCAGCCGGTCATGCCCGGCGTGATCTGCAAGCGGCGCGCATGCCGCGCTTCATAGTGTTCCACTTCATCCGGCGTCGGCGGGCGCGGTCCTACCAAGCTCATTTCGCCGCGCAAGACATTCAAGAAGTTGGGCAGTTCATCCAGGCTGGCGCGGCGCAGAAACTTGCCCAAGCGGGTGATGCGCGGGTCGTCGACGAATTTGGGATGGCGCGGGTCCTCGCCGGAGGCTTGCAGCATCTGTTCGCGCATGGCTTCGGCATCCGCCACCATGCTGCGGAACTTGAGCATCTCGAACTTCTGTCCGTCTTTGCCGACCCGCTCTTGTCGGAACAGGATGGGTCCTTCTCCCTCCAGTTTGAGCGCGATCGTTACCAGCAGACAAATCAAAACCCAGACGGGCGAACTCAGCGTAATCAAGATGAGATCCAAGCCGCGCTTCAGCACTTGGTCGACGGGGGTGAAGGGGCGCTGCGAGCCGAAACCCAATAAGGGTATGCCGTCCAGATTTTCCACCTGCACCTGACGCAGGCTGAGCTGCATGAGTTCTGGCACGATGCGCAAGTCCGTGCCGGTCGCGCGGCAAATCTCCGACAATTCCTCGATGCGATCGAAGTGCTTCCAGCGGAAGGTGATGACGACCGTATCAACTTGCCGCTTGCGGATGACCGCTGCAAGTTGGTCGGTCTTGCCCAAAGCCGCGACGCGCCCGACGCTGCCGCCCGCTTTGGTCTCGTCATCGTCCAAGAAGCCGATCGGCCGGTAGCCGAAGTCGGGGCGCGCCAACATCGTACCCAGCATATCTTGGCCGATATCGCCCATGCCGACGATCAGCACACGGCGGACGCCAATGCCATGATGACGAAAATAAGCCAGCACCCAGCGCCTTGCCAGGCGCGACAGTCCGCCGATAATCAAAGTTAAGGCGGCCACGTAAATCAACATCAAGCGGCTGTTTGTGATGGGCTGCAAGATGAAAAACATCGCCAGCACGATCACGATCGATACAGCGACGCCGCTGGCGATCAGATAAACTTCCTCGAGCCAGGAGCGTCCGGCGATATTTCGATACAGACCGTTGCGTTGATAGTTCAGCCAGATCAGCGCGGCGTAAACCCCGGCATAAGGCACATAGGGCATGAAATCGCGCTGGGCTGGATCGAGAATGGGGCGGATAATCTGCAGCTCGTAGCGCAGGACGTAGGCGATAGCGAAGACCAGGAAAGCCAAAATGCCGTCAAGCAGCGGGAATAACCAGCGTGGCTCAATCGTAGGGCGCTCGGAAAGCGGTCTGTTGGCGCTCATAAGCAGTGCTCAGGCTTCCTGCTCAACGCTCATCGAATGCGATGGTTTTTGGTCCTTGGGCTGGGCTTGTGATGATCTGTCGCGCGCTTGTTTGCCCAGGGGCAGGTCCCGGGCGGACAGCGCTTTGCGATAACTGTCGAGCGTCAGAGCCGCGGTTCGCTCCCAGGAAAAGCGGCTGGCGCGAGCCAAACCTTTTTCACGCGCTTCCTGCCGCCAGCCAGGCTCTTGCTCGATTTTCACCAGCGCGCCCGTCCAGCGCTCGCCGTCCTGCGGCGGCAGGCACAGCCCCGCGTCCCCAGCAACCTCGGGCAAGGACGATAGGTCTGTCGTGAGAACTGGCGCGCCGCAAGCCATGGCTTCGAGTACCGGTAGTCCAAAGCCTTCATATAGGGAAGGATAGAGAAATGCCTCTGCGCTATTGTACCAAAGCGGCAAATCCGTGGCAGGGACAAATCCAATATGCCGGACGCTGTCCTGCAAGCCCTCGCGCTCGATGGTCGCGAAAACGTCATCCGCCATCCAGCCCAGGCCTCCGGCCAGAATCAAGGGCAGGCGCTGTGAGCGCGGCAGGCGGGCGTAAGCGCGCAGCAGCATCGCCAAGTTCTTGCGCGGCTCCAGCGTGCCAACAAAGAGCCAAAAGCGATCGGGCAAACCCTGGCGCGCGCGGAACTGCTCGATCGCCGTGGTCCCCAAGCGCCGAAAGACCGACCTGTCGTAACCAAGCGGCGTCACATCGATTTTGTCCGGATTTATGCCGAGCAGCCTGCTGAGGTCTTCGCCCGTGCTGTGGCTGATGGCCAGAACGCGCAGCGCCCGGCGACAAGTTAAAGCCGTAAACTTGCTCAAATACCAACGCCTTGCGGCGCTCAAGCGCCCGGGGAAGAGCAGGAAACTAAGGTCGTATACGGTGACCACCATGGGCGCTTTTAAATAGAGCGGGGCGACGAATGCCATGGCATGATAGAGATCGAAGCGGGACAATTGCCGAGCCTGAAAGACTTGCTCCCACAGGATGCGCCGCCAAGCCGACGAGGTATCGAAGCGGGAGCGCGACAGCGCCACGCCATCAAACGAAGCGCGGCTAGCCGCGCCAACCATGGCTTGAAAGCGCCAGTCAGCGGGAGCCTGCGCCGGCATATTCTTGAGCAGATGGGCGATATAGCTGTGAATGCCAGCCGAGCGATAACCTGACTGTTCCGACAGCAAGTGCGCATTGAGCCCTATTTTCATATCGTGAATTATAACATACGCGCGGGCTGCTAAGCTCGGCTGCCGGGCAGAGCAATCGCATCAGGACCAATGTGTGTCGAATGTCACATAAATCTAGCGAGATGTAGGGGCGGCTCGCGACCCTCGATGGTAAAGAAAAATCTGATGCGATTGCCCTTGATCTACGGCGGATTCGCCCTGCACGGACCTTGCCTGCCCTCATAAAATGAAAGGCGCGAAGGGAACGAGCCCGCAAATGCCAAACGACATTCTGATTGCCAGCTTTTACAAATTCGTCCACTTGCCGGATTACCGCGCCTGGCAAGCGCCCCTGCGCAAACATTGCCGGGAGGCGGACCTGCGGGGCACGATACTGCTCGCGGAAGAGGGCATCAACGCCACCATCGCTGGAAGGCGCGCCGCGGTCGCGCAGGTCATGCAGATCTTGCGGGCGGATCCGCGCCTGGCGGACCTGGAGATCAAGACCAGCTTGCATCATCAAAGTCCTTTCCAGCGCATGAAGGTGCGTTTGAAGCGCGAGATCGTCGCCTTGAAAGTGCCGGGCGTCGACCCGAACAAGCAGGTCGGAACTTATGTCGACGCCGGTGAATGGAACAACTTGATCACGCAAGAAGACGTTACCGTCATTGACGCGCGCAATGACTATGAAGTGCGGATGGGCAGCTTCCAGCAAGCGCTGAATCCCAAGACCGAATCCTTCAATAAACTGCCGGAATTCCTGTCGCAGCGCCTAGACCCCGAGAAGCATAAACGCATTGCTATGTTTTGCACCGGCGGCATCCGCTGCGAAAAGGCGACGGCATTTTTGCTGGAGCGGGGCTTCGGCGAGGTATATCATTTGCGCGGCGGCATCTTAAGCTATCTGGAGCGGGTGGATCCAGCGGAATCGCTATGGCAAGGGGAGTGCTTTGTCTTTGATGAGCGCGTGACCGTGAACCATAATCTGGAGAAGGGTAGCATCACGATCTGTGATGACTGCAAGTCGGTCGCGCAGATCGCGGAAGAGCGCTGCCCGAATTGCGGATCGAGCAATTTCCTGTGATTCAAGAATCTGCAAACGTTCGCGCGATTCTCAATTCCCCCGAACCTGCGCATGGGCGGCGCCTTTGCCCCGAGCTAATACAGAAACTGCAACTATTATCGATCAGCTCGGCGCAACAGACGCGCAATTCAGAAGAGAGCCGGCTGGCTCGCCAAGGATGGAACATACAGGACCAAAGCCGCCAGCAACAGTACCGCCAAAACCAGGAACAGCTTCGCCATTGTTTTACTCCCTAATTAATCTTCTTACAACAACTGTCGAAAAAACAAGCGGGGCTTCACAAGCATCAACGATGACAGAAATATCAATTGCTAATGTGTCTCACTCTCTACGGTCATGCCGTCGCTGCTTGATCGCTTGACATAAATGCGCGCTATGCCTGGCGCGCGCGCTCCGATGACTATAATCACCTTATCATAAAACGGCGCGCGAACGCAAGCGGTTGCGCAAATTGGGCGCCAGCCTCATTCTAATGATACGCTGTCTCAAAGCGTGTTATAGGAGTTGATTATAGTCAGGCATTCCGCGCTTCCTAAATAATGACAGTAGCAGGGCAATTCTCCGCTTCATAGTCGGTTGCAAGCCAAAACGTCAACAGAGCGCTCAAGCAACAGAGCAATTTCCCGCCTCTACACAGAACCCAAGCTGACGTATAATGAGCCCTGTAATGAACGGTTAAGGTCTGGTGTGGATGCAAATTGGAATCATTTCGGATGTACATGCGGACTACAAGACGCTTCAAGAGGTACTCAGTCGATTTGAGAGGCAGCATCGTGTAGACCAGGTATTGTGCGCTGGCGATTTGGTCGGCCGCGGACCGGAGCCCGATCGCGTGGTAGACTTGATCCGCGAGCATGATATTCCGGTGGCGCGGGGCAACCATGACGAGTGGGTCTATGGACTGCGCCGCGAGAATACGCAGTACCTGCAGAACTTGCCGCTTGATTGGCAGGGCGAGCTGGCGGGCAAGACGGTCTACATGTGCCATGGCAAGCCCGGCAACAATTTGTGGGGCATGTACAAAGATCATCTGTCAAAAACCTATTTGAAGATGGTCTTGCGGTCGCTAAAAGCCGATGTGCTGGTGACCGGGCATACGCACATGCCGCTGCATATAAAGACGCAATGGGGGTGCCTGGTCAATCCCGGGTCGCTGTATACTTTCAAATGCGCCAGAGCGTCGTCCTGCACTTACGGCGTGCTTTCCCTGCCGGACCTGAGCTTCCGGGTATACGACGCTCACGCCGTCTGTGGCGCGGCGCCGCTCGAAATCATCTAAGACCGCGTGGGGAATGCGCGCGCCAGCTTTTTGCTCGCGAGAGAGGTTCCTTGATACCTGTTTCTCGCTTTCCCGTATAATCAGAAAAGAGTGAAGGGGGCGAATCATGAGTCTGCTGGGCAATCTCATCTGGTTGATCTTTGGCGGCGCGATAGCCAGCCTAAGCTATATCATCGCTGGATGCGCGCTTTGCCTGACGGTTGTCGGCATCCCCTTTGGCATCAAAGCGATACAATTCGGTGTGATGGTATTGCTGCCTTTCGGCAAGGTCATCGACGGCGGCCGGTCGAGGACCGGCTGTTTGGCAATGGCATTTAATATCATCTGGCTCTTGACCGTGGGTTGGTCGATCGCGCTGATCCATTTGCTATTCGGCATCATGCTGGCTTTTACGCTGCTTGGCATTCCCTTCGCCATTCAACACTTCAAGCTGATACCGGTGGCTCTCTTCCCCTTCAGCTACAAGTTGGGCAGTTCGCCGAGGACCTAAACGGCGACGGGTGGAAGCCGAAACGACAGGCACAACATGCGCGTCTTGATGCTCTCCAAAGCCTGTGTCGTCGGCATCTATCAGCCCAAGCTGGAAGCGATCGCCAAGCGCGGCATTGAGCTCAAAGTTCTGGCGCCGCCCTCCTGGAAAGACGAACGCGGCGAACAAACCCTGGAACGCGCCTACACAGCCGGTTATCAGCTGCAGGCGATTCCCATCCGTTTCAACGGCAGTTTCCACTTTCACCACTATCCCACGCTGGGGCGCGAGCTGCGCGCATTCCAGCCGCAGATCGCGCATATCGACGAAGAGCCGTATAATCTGGCGACTTGGCAGGCGCTGCATCACGCGCGGCGACTGGGCGCCAAAGCGCTCTTTTTCAGCTGGCAGAACATCCAGCGGAATTATCCGCCGCCCTTTTCTTGGGCAGAGGCCTGGGTCTATCGCAAGGCGGATCAGGCCCTGGCCGGCACGGACGACGCCGCGCGTGTGCTGCGCGCCAAGGGATATAAAGGACCGCTAAGCACAATCCCTCAATTCGGGACCGACGCCGCGCTTTTTCAGCCGGCGGCGTCGCGGTCCCCTAGACCCTTCACCATCGGCTATATCGGGCGCATAGTGCCGGCGAAGGGCTTAGACGTCTTGCTGCGCGCCCTGGCTGCCCTCGCTGGCGATTGGCGTCTGCGTTTGGTGGGCGGCGGACCGGCGCTGGACGAGCTGCGGACGCTGGCTCACGCGCTGGGCATCGCCGAGCGCGTCGCCTTCGTCGGTCAGTTGCCGTCGACCGAACTGCCGGCGCAATACCACGCGCTTGATTGCCTGGTCTTGCCTTCTTTGACCCAAGACAACTGGAAAGAACAGTTCGGTCGTGTTCTGGTCGAAGCCATGGCCAGCGGCGTAGCGGTCATCGGCAGCGACAGCGGCGCCATTCCCGGCGTGATTGGCGAGGCTGGCTTGATTGTGCCAGAGGGCGACGCTGCCGCGCTGACCCGCGCTATACAGGATCTCAAGGACCAGGCGGACCTGCGAGCCGCGCTGGCGGAGCGCGGTCGAGAGCGCTTCTTGGCGCGTTTCACCAACGACAGCATCGCAGCCGCAACGGTGGAGGTCTATCGCGGGCTTATGGAGGGGGTGATGACCGACGCAAGCGCCGGATGAAGTCGACGCTTTGCAATTTGCTCTCCAGCAGATGCGCGATATAGCCCAGCAGGATCCGCTCGACGCCCGCGTGCTGCCCCGGCGAAAGGCGCAGGCTCGCCACCTGCTCGTAATCGTCGGCGCTGCGCTGCAGGTGGCGCAAGATCTTCAAAGTCTCGATTTCCAGCGACGTCAGGGCGGAATCCAGGTGCGCGGCGGCGGCGCGGCTGACTGCGCCGCCCTCCTCGTTGCTGAAGAATTGAGCCTCGGGCAGCAGCTCGGCGCGCGTCAAGACACATGCCATCAGCTCCGGTCGAAAACCCGCCAGGTCCAGCAAGCGCAGCTCGTAATAGCGCGCGGCCAGGCGCGGATCGGCCGCGTCGGCGACGCGCCCCAATGTTTGATGCAGCAGCTCGAACAGTTCGCTCTGGTTGATGTCTTCGTCGGCGGTGAAGCGGTCGAGCAGCTCGGCGACATAGTTGGCATAGGCGCTGCGGCGCAGGTCCTCGCGCAGGCCGAGATAAGGCTCGACCATTTCGGCTTGGCTGATGATATCGAGGTTGCGTCCGCGGTGGATTATCATATCGCTGCGGGCGAAGAGTTCGACGTGCCCGCTGAGTTTGCCTTGCGGCTTGCGCGCGCCTTTGGCGATGGCGCGGATCTTGCCGCGCTCGGGCGTGAAGAGCGTCAGCAGCCGGTCGGATTCGCCGAAGTCGCGGCGGCTGAGGATGATGGCTTGGCTGCGGAATTGGCGCGGGGCTTTGGGCATGGGCTGGATGATTGTTTGAAAAGACTTGACAATTATATCAGCTAAAGGAGCCGCGGAAGCCGCAGAGAATATAAGAAAATCACTTTGTGATCTTTGTATCTTCGTGGTAAAAATACCTGCGCGTTGCCGTAGATTCCTAAAATCGCTATAGTCTGATTCCAACTGAAGCCAGCAGAAAGATTGCCGCGCCATGCCCGACAACAGCGACAAACCTAAAACCGAAGCCGACATCAAAGAAGAAGCGCCGGTCATCACCGCGCACCAGCTCGAACTGGACGGCGCGACCCTCTCCTACAGCGCGACGACCGGCAAAATGCCGCTCAAAGACGCGCGCGACAAGATCGTCGCCCAGATCTTTTACACCGCCTATACGCTCGAGAGCGATGCCGAGCCCGCGGAACGTCCGCTCATTTTCGTCTTCAACGGGGGACCGGGCGCGGCGTCGATTTGGCTGCACATGGGCGCCCTGGGTCCTCGGCGCGTCGACATGGGAGACGAGGGCTTCATGCCGCCGCCGCCCTACCGCCTGATCGACAACGTCTATACCTGGCTTGACCTGGGCGATCTGGTCTTCATCGACCCGGTCGGCACGGGCTTCTCGCGCGCCAGCGACCCCGATGACAATCAAAAATACTGGGGCTTGGAAGCGGATCTGGAAGCGGTGGGCGAATTCATTCGACTGTATCTGTCGCGCAACCGGCGCTGGACCTCGCCGCTTTACCTGGCGGGCGAAAGCTATGGCACCACCCGCGCCGCGGGCTTGGCTGGGCATTTGATCGACCGCGGCATCGCCTTCAATGGCGTGATTCTGATCTCCACCATCATGAACTTCCAGACAGCGCGTTTTACCAAGGCGAACGACTTGCCCTATACGCTCTTCCTGCCGAGTTATTGCGCGGCCGCCCATTATCACGGCAAGCTCGCTGAGGACCTGCAGGCGCGGCAACTGCGAGAGCTCTTGAGCGAAGTGGCGGACTGGTCCGAGACCGATTATACCGTGGCTTTGGCAAAAGGCGACCGCCTGAGCGCAGACGATCGCGGCGCGATCGCGGCGCGGTTGGCGCGCTACACCGGCTTGAGCCAGCGCTTCGTATTGGGGGCAGACCTGCGCGTCAATATCATGAGCTTTTGCAAAGAACTGCTGCGCGATGAGAAGCGGGCGGTGGGGCGGCTGGATTCGCGCTTCGTCGGCATCATGGCTTCGGCGGAAGGGCAAACCTTCGACTTTGATCCCTCGATGAACGCCATTGTGCCGCCCTATAGCGCTGTATTCAATCAATATGCGCGCGAGGCGCTCGGCTACAAAACCGATCTCAACTACGAGATATTGAGCTTCGAAGTGAATCGAAACTGGAAATATGCCGGCGGACAGTTTCCCGATACCAGCGAGGGACTGCGGGCGGCTTTCGCCAAGAATCCCTTCATGAAGGTGCTGGTTGCGCAGGGTTATTATGACCTGGCGACGCCATTCCAAGCCGCCTATTACTCATTGAGCCACATGGGCTTGGACGCCAGCTTGCGCGACAATGTCACCATTGAGGAATACGAGGCGGGCCACATGATGTACCTGCACGTGGCGTCGCTGGCAAAGCTCAAGCGCGATGCAGCCCGCTTTATATCAGGATGACTCGCGCAGCGAGCCGGTAGGATGCGTGCGCTCCACAGCTTGACCGACCTCCGGTCGCGCATGCCGGCGCAAGATATCCATCCACATCACAAGACCGCGCCATCGCCCGAAGGCGGCGTAATGCCGACCGATGTCGGCGTCGCTGCCCCTGAGGCCGCCATTGTGCAGTTGCGCGTACATCTCGCGGCAGGCGCTGTCGATGGCGATTCTGTCAAAGTGGCCGGTCATGCGCGCGATGGCGCCGGCGGCATAGTCGCCAAAGCCCTTCAGCGATTTCACGGCCGCGTACAAGCCGGCGCTATCGAGCGACAGCCAGGCGTCGAGATCGAGTTCGCCGCTGGCGATTCCCCCCGCCAACTCGTATAGATAAGCGTTGCGATAGCCGGCGCGCAGCTTGTCCGCGAAAACGTCATAGTCCAGCGCGGCGATTTGCCTGGCGCTGGGGAAGGCGCAGCGGCTCGGCAGCGCCGGATGCGGCGACCCCAGTTGACAGAGCCGCGCGCAGCTTCGCACGGTCTGCGCCCAACTGGTGTTGGTGGTCAGCAAGACCTTCGCCAAGTCTTCCCACAGGCTGGCGCCTGCCAGAATGCGACCGCGCTTTTCCGCTTCCAGCCAATCGTAGCCAGTGTAGTCGCGCATGGCAGCGTAAAAGGGGCGCAAGTCCCAGTCCAGGCTGAGCATACGGCGGACAAGCGACAAAACTTCGCCGCGCAGCTTCGCCCCCAAACTGTCCATATCAGGCAAATCGGGCAAATCAACCCGCAAGCCCGTCGCGGACGCGCTAAGCTGCAGGCTCAGAACCGCGCCGGCCGCCGTCTGATAGATAGTAGAGAGAATGGACCTTTCCGCGTCCCAGGCATAAGGCGCCAGCATGTACCAACCGTGGCTGAATACAGTCTGGTGAAAATCAAATTGGGGCGCGGTTTCGATGACAAAGCAGGGCGCTGTCAGGCCGGCATGCAATCGAATACGTCCTGAATCTGAATCAGATGGTTCAGCCCGTGCTGCGCATAGATGCGCGCCAGTTCCTCGATGCTGAGGTCGCCGCGCTGCGAGAAACCGATCTTCGCCCATTCTTCATCGCTCAGGTTTTCCAGCAAGATCGCCCAGCGCGCTTGCAAGCCATCGAGGATCTTGAGCGAATGCTCGATATCGGCGTCTTTGGCGTCGGGATATTCGGCGATGGCGTTGACATCGTAAGGCGTGAAGTGGAACTCCGGGCTGGTGAGGATGAGCTTGAAGCGCCGGATGCAGACCATGTGCGTATCCGCCAGGTGATGGACATTCTGCGCGATAGTCCATTCGCCCGCGTTATATGGCGTGGTCAATTGTTCCTCTGTCAAGCCGCTGACTTTTTCCCGCAACAGCGCGGGCAAGCTGCGGATGACCGCGATGATATCGGCTCTTGTTTCCATTGGCATTTCCTCCTCTTTGACGGTCTGGGAATTGTAACGGAGCAGGGGCGATTTTCCCAAGCCACAGCTATGGCGGACTGGGCAATCGCTTCAAAATTATTTCACCACATAGCTACTCGCCCGTTTTTCGGGGCAGCCACAAAAACACAACCCGGTAGTGAATGCGAGCACTCGCGCCTTTCTGGGATCCGCAACTTCATCCTATTCGGATCGTACGGCAATCCGCCGCGCTTACCTTGATGATATAAGCTGGTCATTGTTTTACCCGACATTTCAGTTGCCATCATATTGAAGCGATTGCCCTGGATTGGTATGATTCTGGCGGGGGTCGCGCGTTGGACGAAGGTCGCTTTGAGAAAGCCTAGCAGGTTTTGAACGCGCCTATGCGCATAAGGCGCTTGCCCGGTTTGAACGGCCAGGTGCTGCTGTTTTTGTGCCACAGCTTATTCTTCCATATCGGCTTGTTGGGCATCGCCGATATTCTCTTGAATTTCTATTTGGTGAGCATCGGCACTGACGCGGAAACAATCGGTTTGCTGCAATCCCTGCCGCGCCTGAGCGGTTTTATGATTGGCTTGCCCATTGGCTGGGTGGCCAACCGAGTCGGCAATCGGCGCTTGATCGCGCTTTCCACCGCTGGCATCGCCTTGAGCGTCGCGGCGACTGCCTTCACACAGGCGCTGCCGGCGCTGGTCATAAGCCGCTTTTGTTGGGGCGCCTGTTTTGGCGCGAATCAGGTGGTCAAACCGCCTTTCATGGTAACGCTCACCCAGCGCAGCGAGCATACGGCGCAGTTTTCCTATCACAATCTGGTCAGTATGTTGGCGGTAGCCATCGGCAGCGCCTTGGGCGGCATTTTGCCGCTGCTTGTCAGCAGGTTAGTCGGGATTGAGGGCGGCGCTGGGCTCCGCCCGGAAGAGATGCCCCTGGCTTATCAAGGCGGCATCGTCATCGCGGCGTTGCTAATCATGTTTAGCGTATTGCCGGTGCTGGCTTTGCGCGGCGATTCCGCCGCAAACGCCGCGACAGAGGCCAGGAAGGGGCTGGCTTTGCGCGCTGTGCCTTGGCGGGCGATCCTGCGGCTGACCTTTCCGCTCTTCGTTTTTGGCATTTCCGGCGGCTTGACCTTCCCTTTTTTCAATCTGTTTTTTCGCGATGTCTTCGGGATCAGGGACAGCGCCGTCGGCGGCATTATCGGCTTGGGCTGGTTGGTGATGGGCATCATGCCGCTGCTCAATCCCTTCTGGGAGGCGCGGATGGGAAGGGCGCTGGCGCTGTCCGCTTTGATGGTCGGCAGCGCGCTCGCCTTTGTCGGGCTCAGTTTCTCGGGCGCATTGCTGACGGCGACTATATTTTACGTTCTGGCTATCGGCATCCGCAACACCATGCAGCCGCTTTTCCAGCCCTTGCTGATGGATGCATTGGACGCGGACTTTCACAATATCGCTAGCAGCCTGGGCTTGGTCTTATGGAATCTGGGCTGGTTTGGCTCCACGCTCAGTTTCGGGTTCTTGCAGGCCAGCCTGGGTTACCGCAATATCATGTTGGTGGTGGCTTTCTTCGTATTGCTGAATGGGCTGAGCATCCGCTGGAGCTCGCGCCGGCGGGTATGAGCGGGCGGCTGCGGTTTCAGCCTTTGATGCCAGAGACCATCATGCCTTCGATGAAATAGCGCTGGAAGAAGAGGAAGAGCAGGGCGACGGGCAAGGTAGCGAGGGTGGAGACCGCCATAGAGGGACCGATGGACGGTTCGCCGCGATAGGGTTGAGAGAAGACGGTCATGCCGACTGGCAGCGTCCAGAGATTGCGGTCTTGGGCGACGACCAGGGGCCAGAGGAAGTTGTTCCAGCTGGCGAGGAAGAGGATGATGGCGAGGCTGGCGGAAGCCGGCGCCAGCAGCGGCAAGGCAATATAGAGGAAGATGCGGAACTCCGATGCGCCGTCTATGCGCGCGGAATCCAGCAATTCATCCGGGATGCTTAAGGCGAACTGGCGCATCAAAAAGATGGCAAATGCGCTGAGCATGCCGGGGACGATCAAGCCGGCGTAGGTGTTGTGCCAGCCTAAATGCCGAATCTCGACATAAAGAGGTATCAGGAGGATCTGGAAGGGCACCGCCATGATGCTCAGGATGAGGGCGAAGAGTATTTTCTTGCCGCGGAACTGAAACTTGGCGAAGCCATAGCCGGCCATGGCGCCGAAGAATATCCCGATTACAACTTGCACAGCGGCGATGAAGACGCTGTTCACGTACCATTGCCCGATAGGCGCGCGCTCGAAGGCGCTTTCGAAATGGCTGATGCCGACAAATTCCTGCGGCAGCCAGTTAAAGGGCGTGGACAATATTTCCGCTTCCGCCTTGAATGACGACACCGCCATAAAGTACATGGGGAAACCAAACAGTATCGCAACTAGAGCCGCAGTAGAAAACAGAATGAGCTTGTTGAGCCGTTTGCGCAAGCGCGCTTCAAAGGCGGCATCGCTTTCGTAGGGTTGCGCCGATTGTGACATAAGATTGCGCTCGCTAATTGATTGAATAGCGATCGCTGCGGCCCAGGGCGATTTGCGAGCCGGTGACGATCATGATGCAGGCGAACAAGAAGACAGAGATCGCGGCCGCGTCACCCATGCGGAAGAATTGAAAGCCGTATTTCCAAATGAGGATGCCCAGGGTCGTATTGACATCGACTGGTCCGCCTTGATTGGGGGAGATGACGAACTGCAGGGCAAAACCCTGAAAAGCGGAGATGGTGGAGACAGCCATAACGAAGACCGCGGTCGGGCGCAGCAGCGGCAATTCGACGCTCCAGAAAGATTGTATTCGGTTGGCGCCGTCAACGCGGGCGGCGTCGCGCAATTCCTGCGGGATGGCGGTCAATCCAGCCAGCCATATCAACATATAGAAGGGCATGGCGGACCAGATGCGAGCGAGCACGATCACTATCGGCGAGAGGGTAAGATCGTGTATCCAGGTGATTTCCGCCTTGCCCGTTAACGGCTTTACGATGTTGGTGAGGATGCCGCTGGGATGGAGCAATACGACCCATATCACCGAGACGACAGCCACCGATGGCAACAAAGGCGAGAAGAAGATCAGTTTTAAGCCCTCGCGCCCCGGGAACTTCTGATAAAAGAGCAGCGCCACGAAGAGCGACAGCACGACCGTTGGCGCGGTGCTGCCCACAACGAATCCCAGCGTGACGTTTATAGATTTGAGGAATAAGCGATCTTTGAACAGATTGACGTAGTTGTCAAAGCCTATGAAGACTGGCGGGCGCAGGAGGGTGTATTTGGTCAGGCTGAGATAAAAGCCGGTAACGAGAGGATAGAGAAAGAAGATCGCGAAAAAGATGACACAGGGCATCACGAATATCAGCCCCCAATACTGACGACGACTGATGACGTTTTTGTCGCTCCAAACGCGGCGGTAGAGGCCGATCATGTTTTTGGCTAACTCCAGTTAGGGGCGACACGGCGCGCCGCGTAGCCACTGACAGTTGGTCGCCCCAGGGTAAGGCGAAATAAGCCTACGCAAGGGTCACCCATTGGGTGACCCTTGCTTCAATTGCTTGTGATGCGCGCGGTTTATCAACCGCCGCCGGCCGCCTCGATGTCAGCCAAAGCACGTTCGAGAATGGCGTTGACTTCGTCTTCGGTTTCAGCCAAGACGACATCCATGTCTTCGCCAGCGAGGACGATGCGGTCACGGGCGCGCCCCAAGGCATCGCCAACTTCGGCGAAGTTCGCGAAGCGCGGATGGTACTGCCCGCGATAGAGCTCGTCAAGGAAGACGGGCATGATCTCGTTGTTCTGGAACTCTTCGGTTGCCAGGTATTCGGCAATCGGTTGGAAGAGCGCCGCTTCGTTCAGATAACGATCGGGCTGGCTGGTGAGCTTGGCGATCAGTTTCCAGCCGGCTTCCTGCACTTCGCGCGGGGAATTGGCGTTGACCTGCAAGTAGAATGCGTAGGTAGCGAAGCCTAGATCGTTGACGGCGTCTGCCCAGCGCGGGATATTGTGGATGCTGTAATTGATGCCGGCTTCTTCCATGCCTGGGGTGCCCCAATTGCCAAAGGTGCATTCGGTGGCCAGTTCGCCAGCGTTGAAGGCATTGCGGGAAACCGTATACTGTGGACCGCCGATTTCATGCACGTTGACGATGTCGCTCCAGTACTGCATGACGCGCTTGACGTTCTCGTTGTTGATGTTGGCGGTATAAGTCATTTCGTCGATCATGCTCTCGCCCAACTGCGTCACCATGGGGTCGAAGTGCAGCATCATATAGATGGGGGCTGACCAGTTGAAGTCGAAGCCGCGCTGCACGAGCGCGCCGCTGTCGTCGCGCTTGGTCAATTGCAGGGCGGCGTCGATCAAGCCTTCCCAGGTATCCGGGAAGTCGGTTGCCGGATCAAGCCCGGCTTCCAGCCACAGATCGTCATTGGTGTAGCAGGCGTAGTTGCTCAACTCGGTAGGCAAGCCATAAAGCACACCGTTGAAGGTATTGCCAGCCAGCACCGTCTCGCCAACCATCCCTTCGCCATAGCGGGCGTAAACATCTTCGATCGTCTGCATGCCCATGGCGACTGGATCTACCTCCGCCAGCATGCCTTGCGCGTAGAACTGGGCGTTGTAAAGCGTGAATTGGTTGAATACGTCGGGACCAGCGCCGGCTGCCAAGGCAGTTTGCAAAGCGGTGAAGTAGTCGGCCACGATTTCGTATTCGACGGTGATATGGGGATTCTCTTCCATAAACTCGGCGATTAGTTCCTCGTCAATCGCGATACGCGGTGTGTGGTTGTGCATCCACAGCTTCACGGTGACGGGATCTTGCGCTTGCGCGAATGGCGCGAGCAGACCCAATATCAAAATTACGAGCAGCAGCTTAACTTTCATGATTCGTCCCTTCTTTAACTTATGCGCTTGATTTAACTTATTCAGTTACGATAGTGTGGCACATCCAATGAGAATTAGCAAATCCTGTGATATATTTCTTAAAGAACAGACGCGCGGGTGAGCGGCTAATGACAAAATCGAAGATGATTATCGATACCGACCTGCATCCGGTTCCGGTGCACGAGCAAGTAGGCGAATACCTCGCGGAGCCTTGGCGGTCGCGCTATTTGCGCGGGGATCATGGCGCTGGGCATCCCAATTATTTCAACCCAGGCGGCGTGATGCGCTCGGACGCGGTCACCGAAGACGGACGGCGCATTGAACGGTCGCCGGAAACGATGGCGCGCTATTTCCTGGATGTCTACAACATTGCCTATGCTGTCATGAATCCCATGGAGGCGATGGAGCATTGCGTTTCGCCCGACGCGCACTATTCAGCGGCGGCGCTCACGGCGATCAACACGCATTTTGTTGAGGATTGGCTGCCTGTCGACGAACGCTATCTGGCGTCAATCATGGTGGCATTTAGCAATATCGAGCTGGCTGTGCAAGAGATTCATCGCCTGGGCGCGCACCCGCGCGTGGCGCAGGTGCTGATGGTCAGCGGATCGCCTTTCCCCTTGGGGCACAGTTATTTTCATCCCATATACGAGGCGGCGGTTCAGTACGACTTGCCGGTCGCCATCCATCCGGGTTTGGAGGGCACGGGCATCGCCGGCTCAGGCGGCACGGCCGGTTTCGCTTCCACTTACCTGGAATGGCATACTTTGCTGGCGACATCCTACATGACGCAGATGGTGAGCATGGTCGTCGAGGGCGTATTTGAAAAATATCCCAGGCTCAAGTTTATCCTGGTGGAGGGCGGCGTGGCTTGGCTGCCGGCTATCATGTGGCGGCTGGACAAAAACTGGAAGGCGCTGCGCGCCACGACGCCCTGGCTGACGCGCCGCCCCAGCGAAATAATCCAGGATCATATCTATCTGACCACGCAGCCCATCGAAGAGCCGGATAACCCCGCTCATTTCCGCCAGGTGCTGGAGATGTTTGAGGCAGAAAAGATGCTGATGTTTTCCAGCGACTACCCGCATTGGGACGGCGACACGCCCGATTTCGCCCTGCGACATCTGGAGCCAGCGCTGCGCGAGGCGGTCATGTATGGCAACGCGCTGGATTTGTTTAAGCTAAAGGCGCCCCAGCATGTCCCCTAGCAAGTCCAATCAACGGCAAACGCGGGTAGCCTCTCTGAGCGAGCTGCCAGCCGGCGCGCGCCGCCTGGTTGAAGTGAATGGCAAGTCTATCGGCATCTTCAACACGGGGAGCCAGATCGTGGCTGTCCTGAACATCTGCCCACATGCCTACGCGCCGATATGCCGCGGCAAACTGAGCGGCACGACCTTGCCGTCCCATGCAGGTGAATTTATCTGGGGGCGCGAAGACGAGATTCTGCGCTGTCCCTGGCACGGCTGGGAATTCGACCTGCACAGCGGTCAGTGCTTGACCGACCGCCGCCAGCTCAAGCGCTTCCCGGTGAGCATCCGCGCTGGCGACATCTATGTCGAAGTCTAGACGCTAATTGTTGACTTGAAACAGTTCGACCACTTCGCCGCCGGGTCCCTTGAAAAAAGCGATGCTGACATTGAGCGGTCCCAGATCGACGGTTTTCAGCTCGACGGTGACTTCCATGCCGGCCGCGCGGACGCGGGCCAGCGCCGGCTCAATATCGGTGGTACTCAGGGCGAAGTGGAAGACGACATTGTCCGTCGCATCGCCGGCCGGGCTTGTGCCGGGCAGGGGCTCAAAGAGCTCGAGATGGCTGCCGTCGCCGATGTCGAGCAGGGCGATGCGGCGTCCGCCAGCGCTGAACTCGACGCTTTGCTGCATGCCCATCACCTCGGTGTAGAAGGCGATTGAGGCTGCATAGTCTTGCGTTTGCACGGCGATGTGATGCGTGCCCAAACCCGCCATCTTGCTGTTCTTGTTTCCAATCGGCATGTGAATCTCCCTTTCATCGCGCCATTTTGACCGCGATTATATCACTAAAATACATACCCGTTTCAGCAGAGCAATCGCAGCACCCTGAAAAATCGTGTCATAAGGGTTCTTAAAGGACTATCGCAAAAATGTATGAACTTTCTGACATCTTGTCGACTTTAATGACCCCGAATTGATTCTGGTGCGCTTGCTCTGTCCCCAACTGCCTCACTGCTTGACAAGGCGCGATCAGTCCACTATATTGAGTGCGCTGCCAGCTAGACATACAAGAACCTGGGCACTGCCGCGGTATCAAATTGCGCAGCGTCTTTTATGCCTAGAGGCAGTCACCGTTAGTCATTTTTCAGTTCGTTAAGCATTAGGAGAAAACATAATGCGCAAAATTCTGACTGTAGTGCTTGTGCTTTTGGTCTTGTTATCCGCTATGCCGGCTCTGTCTCAAGACATGGTCGAGCTGCGCATCCGTTGGTACGACGACGGCAACGAAGGCGAAGTATTGCGTGACCTGCTCGACAGTTTCGAAATGGACAATCCGGACATCAGGGTCGAAATCGACACCGTTCCCTATCGTGCAATCCTGGAAAACCTGCCGCTTGACCTGGCGGCGGGCGAAGGACCGGATATGGCGCGCGTCACCGACCTGGGCGGTTTGGCTGAATACTACCTGGATATGACCCCCCATCTCAGCGATCCGGCTTATTGGGAAGAGAACTTCGGTCCCTTCCTCAATTGGAAACGCCTGCCGGGCGACGATTCCAGCATCCCGGGTTTCATGACCCAGTTGACCATCACCGGCCCCCTCATCAATCGAACGCTCTTTGATCAAGCTGGTATAGACGTTCCCAGCGAAATGTCTGACGCGGTTACCTGGGATGAATGGGCAGAAGCAGCTAATGCGGTCGCAGCGTCTTTGGAGGTGCCTTATCCAATGGCAATGGATCGCAGCGGTCACCGTTTCGCTGGTCCCGCGATCAGTTCCGGCGCCATGTACTTTGACGATATGGGGCATCCGACCGTGATGGACGAGGGCTTCCGTGATATGGCTGAGCGCTTTGTCAACTGGCATCTGGATGGCACCATGCACCCGGAGATGTGGCCCCTGAGCGACGGATACGCCAATGCTTACGAAGAGTTTGTCAACGCCGACGTAGTCTTCTACATGGCTGGCAGCTGGGCAGTTGGGATATTCGGTGAACAAATCGGTGATGCCTTCGACTGGGAAGCTGTTCCCAATCCCTGTGGACCCGGTGGCTGTACAGGTTTGCCCGGCGGCGCGGCGCTGGTTGGCATCGGCTCGACCGAGCATCCGGCGGAAGTCGCCCGCGTGATGGAATACCTGGCCAGCCAGGAAGTCCTCGGCGAATTCGCGGCACGTACACTCTTCATTCCTGCGCATGCTGGTTTGTCAGCCGCTGGTATCGACTGGGATACCGATTTGGAGTTGGCGAAAAATGCTTTGGGCGTCTACGTTGGTCAAGTGGGCACTCTGACTCAGACTGCCTTTGACTTGCAAGCATACGTATACAATCGCGTAGTTTTTGATTCCACTCGCACACGTCTGACGCAGGCAATGGTCGGCGAGTTGACTTTGGATGAAGCCATTGCGCGCATTCAGGACGACGTGGACACCGCCTTGGCGGAACAGGGTTAATTAACCCTTTTGCGACTGCTGAACATCCTCGAACTATTTTCACGACCGCTGTTATCGCTTCTGGTAACAGCGTTCGATAGCATCTTGACGCCGATACAACGCCGTATCGGCGTCGACAAGATGGGTTATTTCTTTGTGCTGCCGAATTTGTTGATATTCGGCATTTTTGTTTTGTTCCCCATGCTGCTCAATTTTTATTACGCCATGACCGGCGGCACCAAACTTTTTCCCCAAGATCGTCCCTTTGTCGGCTTGGATAACTTTGCGACGCTTTTCGACTGTGACGACTTCCTCTCGCCCAATTCTTGTCAGGAAGATTTGTTTTGGCGCGGCATTTTTAACACCATTCAATTCGTCATCCTGCAAGTCAGCGGCATCGTGCTCTTTTCGCTGATGACAGCGCTGGCGCTGAACCGCCGCATCATCGCTCGCGGTTTCTTCCGCAGCGTCTTCTTTTATCCGGTTTTGCTGTCGCCGGTGGTTGTGGCGCTGATATGGAAATGGGTCTTGCAGTACGAGGGCGTGCTCAATGCGATTGTCGAGATCATCGGCGGCGAAAGCATGCGCTGGCTGCTGGATCTCAACTGGGCGATGTTCTGGGTGGTCTTCGTCAGCGTCTGGGCTTTGATGGGCTTCTACACACTCATCTTGCTGGCGGGCTTGCAGTCTATCCCGCCGGAACTCTACGAAGCCAGCTCGATTGACGGCGCCAACCACTGGCAGGATTTCCGCTTTGTCACCCTGCCGCTTTTGATGCCGACCATGTTCGTGGTGCTGGTGCTTTCGTTGATCCGGGCGGTGCAGATGTTTGACCATATCTTTGTCTTGACCGGCGGTGGACCGGGCACGCGCACCCAACTTATGGTGCAGTATATCTATTCCACCGGCTTTTCCAATCAAATTCAGTTATTTGGCTTGTCGGCGGCGGCGTCGATGGTGTTGGGCATTTCGCTCTTGATCCTGACGCTGCTGCAATTGCGGCTGGGCAATCAATCGAGCCTGGCTTAAGGACGGCATGATGAGCGCGGAAAGAATCAGCGTATCCCAGTTTTTGTCCCTGCGCAGCGGGGGACCGCGCTTCAATAGCGCCGACGCGCTGACCTATTTGTATTTGACCTTGGGTACCGTTCTGATGTTCGGTCCGGTTTTGTGGCTGGTCGCGTCTTCCTTCAAGACGCAGGCTGGCTTGGTCAAGTATCCGCCGCCCCTGCTGCCTTATCAGCAGGTGCAGGTTGAAGTCGCGGGCTTCGACGAAGCGCTGCCGCTTTTCACCGTGACGATGGAAGATGGCAGCTCGCGCGAGCTGGCGCAGATACGGCGCGTCGGCATCGAAGCGCGCATGATCGACCCAGCCGATCCCGCGGCGGGCGAGATCAAGGTCAACATCCGCCAGCGCGAACCGGTGGAAGAGGTCAAGCTGGCTTGGGAGAATTACCTGGATCCGCTGGTGGAGCTCGAGAATTTCGACTTCGTTACTTATCTCAAAAACAGCGTGGTCGTGACGACGGTGGCGACCGTGATCACGCTGGTCATCAACAGCATGGCGGCTTTCGCGCTGAGCAAGTATCGCTTCAAGGGGCGGGACGCCATCTTTGTGCTCTTCATCTCGACCTTGATGATTCCCATAACGGTCATCCTGGTGCCGGTTTTTCTGGTCATCACCTCCATCGGTTGGAAGAATAACTTATGGGGCGTGATCATCCCCGGCGCGGCGACGCCGACGGGCATCTTTCTGCTGCGCCAATACATGCTGACCATCCCCGACGAATTGCTGGACGCGGCGCGCATCGACGGCGCCAGCGAATGGCATATCTACTGGCGCATCATCCTGCCCTTGGCGCGTCCGGCGCTGGCGGTGCTGGCGATATTTTCGGTGATGTGGCGCTGGAATGATTTCCTCTGGCCCCTGATCGTGCTCAGCCAGAACGACCTTTTCACCTTGCAGGTCGGCTTGAACGCCTTCCAGGGCGAGTTGCAGATTCAGTGGCACTACGTGCTGGCGATGACAGTCGTAACCTTGTTGCCCATCACGCTGGTATTCGCCTTTTTGCAGCGCTTTATCACGACCGGCATCGCGACGACCGGTATGAAATAAGCGCCGGGCGGATTGCCGCTAAATCGACAGCAAGCCAGGCAACTTAAGCCAGTGGACCTGAAAATGACGGAACCCGCAGCATTACGAGCGAGGCTTTGGCGGCTCCTGGGCGACATCCCGCGCGCGACCGTCCCCAGCGTCCGCGTGCTAGCCCGCAGCGACGAGGGCGGCCATTGGCGGGAAACCTTCGCATTTGAAAACGGCATCGGCGATACGGTCTTTGGCTATCTGCTGCTGCCCAAGGGCATCGATGGTCCCGCGCCGGCTGCGCTCTATCACCACGAACACGGCGGCAAGTACGCGCTGGGCAAGGAGGCCGCGATCCGGCTGCGCGAAAACGGCTACGCGCCGGGGCTGGCGCTGGTCGAAGCGGGTTTCATCGTCATGGCGATAGACGCCTATGGTTTTGGCGAGCGCGAAAAATCAGGTCCGGCCGGCGCGGCTGAAAGCGGCGCCGCGACGGAGCTGTCGCTGTTTAAGCATTTCCTGTGGCAGGGGAAAACGCTCTGGGGCATGATGATACATGACGATCTTACGGCACTTGGCTATCTGCGCAGCCGCCCGGAGGTCGACGAAAGCCGCATTGGCGCGACTGGCATGAGCTTGGGCGCGTCCCGCTCGACCTGGGTGGCGGCGCTGGACGAAAGTATCAAAGCCGTGGCGCCGATTTCGCAAATGACCCGCTATCGCGATTTCGCCGACAGCGGCAATTACCGTTTGCACAGCATCTATTACTATGTGCCGGGCGTTTTGTCGAGCGGCATAGACATGGAGCATATCGTCGCCTTGACCGCGCCACGCTTTCAGCTGATCTTGTCCGGCGACAGCGATCCTCTGTCTCCCATCGCCGGCATCCACAAGATCGTCGACTATGCCCGCGAGGTCTATGACACGCAGGGCGCGCCCGACCATTTTGAGCTCAAACTCTACGCGGGCGTCGGTCACGCCTATCTGCCGGCCATGGTCGAAGCCCTGCTGGACTTTTTCCGGCGCAGGCTATAAGCGCGCGGTCGCCGCGCCATTTCAGTTGCCATCAATTTGATTCGATTGTCCTGCATAGCTCGACTTTTTGTAAACAAGCCTTGCCTATGTTACACTTCTCCATGTAGCCGCGGTCGCGTTCGGTTGCAATTCGCTCAAATTTATAATGTCTTGAGGAGGAGAATTATGTTCGCGCATCGTTCTGTTGGAAGGCTAGTGTTTTTGCTTTTGATGATATTGCTGGTGGCGGTCGCGGGCGCGCAAGCGCAGGATACGACGCTGACCTTCATCTCCTGGCAGGTGGATGAGCCGGGTGTCGGGGATTGGTGGCGCTCCGCCATCGAAGAGTTCGAGAGTACGCATGAAGGCGTCACGATCGAGTTCACCAAAGTCGCCCGTCCGGAATACGCTGATACCTTCTTGACGCTCTTCGCCGGCGGCACGCCACCGGACATCATTCACCTCGCCGCCTTCGAGTTCCAGCAATTTGCCGATGCCGGCTGGCTGGAAGACCTGACGCCCTGGGTCGAAAATTCAGACCTTGATCTAGACGGCTGGGCGGGGCAGGTCAAGTGCCAGTGGGAAGGCGAGATGAGCTGCATCATGCTGCTCTATTTCGGTTTCGTCATGGTCGTGAATGACGCGATACTCGACTCGATTGGTATGGAGGCGCCGACCAATTGGGAAGAAATGATTGCAGTCCTGCGCGCCGCCACCCAAGATACCGATGGCGATGGCATCGTCGATCAATGGGGCATTTGTCACCATACCAACGAGGGCAGTCAATACGCTTCCCAGTTGTTGAGCTATGTCGTCGGCTCCGGCGGCTATTGGACCAGCGCCGAAGGCGAAGTCACCATTGATACGCCCGAGGTTGCGGAGGGTTTTTCCCGTTGGAAGACGATCTTTGACGAGGGCCTCAGCCCGCTCGACCTGTCCTCGGGCGATTGCCACCAGTTGATGATGGAAGGCAAGCTGGCGACTCGGATGGAAGGTTCTTGGGTTTACAACTTTGTGCGCCGCGCCGAGCCGGAAGTGCAACAGCATCTTCGCATCGTGCCGGTGCCCTTTGCTGTGCCTGTGGGCGGCGGCAGCAATGTCATCGGCATGGCCAGCGAGATAAGCGATGAGCGCAAAGCGCTGGTTTGGGATTTCATCGAGATCGTCACATCGCAAGAGTGGCAAGAACAATTCGGCGTGTCCGTCGGCAATCCCGCGCCACGCCCGGGCGCCATAACCGACGCGCTTTATGAAGCCGTTCCCCATGTTGATATTCTGCTGGCGTCGCAGACGACCGCCTCGGACAATGGCATCGATCGCAGCCCGACGGGCTTGCAAATCGTCTACAATGAGTTTGCCAAGACAGTTCGCGGCGAGGCGCAGCGCATGATCGCGGATGATGCCGATCCGGCCGAAGTGGTCGCCAACTTGCATAACATGGCGGTCGAGTTGCAGCAGGACATGTAAGTCAACCGCGGCAATCGCTTCAAAGCCGAGGGCATGGCGCCTTCATGCTCTCGGCTTCCACATAACGGGTTTTGAAACTTTCTGATCATGACGAGCCATTCAATCGGACAGGCTGGACCAGTCACGCGCCGTCCCAAGGGCGCTCCGCCGCGCTGGAGCCTGTGGCAGCCCGGCAATCGGCACATCTTCGCCTATCTGCTGCTTCTGCCCGCGGTGCTGCTGACCGCCGCCATCATCGTTTACCCCATACTCTCCGCCATCGATTTGAGCTTCCAAGAAATCAAGATCGCCAAATTAGGCCGCTCCCGCGCCCCCTGGACGCTGGCGAATTACGAAGAGCTATTTCAATCGCCGGAGTTTTATCAAGCGATCTGGGTGACCATCACCCTGGTAGCGACCGTGACCATCCTGTCTTATGTCATCGGTTTGGCGACCGCGATCATGGTCAATCAGCGCTTCGCCGGGCGCAAACTGGCGCGGATCCTGGTGGCGGTGCCTTGGGCAGTGCCTTCGGTCATGGCGGCAATCATCTGGTGGTGGCTCTTTGACAGCTCCTTCGGCTTGATCAATTGGGCGCTGGTGCGCAGCGGATTGAGCAGCGAGATGATACCCTGGCTGTCCACGCCGGGCGCGGCTACTTTTGTCATCGTGGTGGTCATGGTCTGGAAGGGTTATCCTTTCATTTCGGTCATTATGCTGGCGGGCTTGCAATCCATCCCGCTGGAACTCTACGACGCGGCGAAGGTCGATGGCGCCAACGCCTGGAACCGCTTCCGCTTCATCACCTTGCCGGGTTTGCGTTCGGTACGCGGCATTGCCCTCATCCTCATCATGCTCTGGGTATTCCGCGATTTTCCTATCATCTATATTTTGACCGGCGGCGGGCCGCAGCGCACGACGCAGACCTTGGCCATCATGACCTATCAAGAAGCATTCCAGTTTCACGACTTTGGCTACGCCGCGGCCATCGGCGTCATCACGCTGGTCATCAGCATCGTCGCCAGTTGGTATATGGTACGCCGAACCGACGAGCCCCTTTATTGAAGCCCATTGAAGCCTATTGACGCCTATTATTGAAGAGAGCTAGGAAATTATGGCGCGCGGCAGGACGGAGACGATTTTACTTTACGCGGTGGTAATCGCCGTCGTCATCGTACTGATTTTCCCCTTGTACTGGATGTTTAACACATCGCTGGCGCCGGGGACGCAATTGCGGCGCTTCCCGCCAGTTTTCGTGCAGCCAGAGCCGACCTTCGCCGCTTATGAGCGCATCTTCAACGAACGCCCAGTCGGGATTTGGCTGCGCAATTCGGCGGTTGTCGCCCTGGCTTCGACCGCGCTTTCCATGTTCGTCAGCGTCCTGGCTGGCTACAGCATCTCGCGCATACGCGCTCGCGGCTCGCAGGCGATCGGTCTGTTCTTCTTGATGAGCCGCATGCTGCCCAGCACGCTTATCATCATTCCGCTTTTTGTCAGCTTCCGCCAATTGCAGCTCATCGGCGACTTGAAGTCGCTTGTGCTCGCCCATGCGACATTCATCACGCCCTTCGCTGTTTGGATGCTGAAAGGCTACTTCGACACCATACCAACAGAACTGGAAGACGCGGCGATGATCGACGGCTGCACGCCATTGAGCGCGCTGCTGCGCGTCGTTTTGCCGCTGTCGGCGCCGGGCTTGGCGGCGACAACGCTCTATGGTTTCGTGCTCTCTTGGAATGATTATGTCTTCGCGCGCACCTTTCTGGTCGCCAATCAAAATGCCTGGACGGTCAATGTTGGCGTGGCTTCTCTCAAAGGCGAGTACTTGACCGAATGGAACGAGATTATGGCTGGCTCGCTCATCGCGATGCTGCCAATCGTGATCACCTATCTCTTTCTCGAGCGCTTCTTGGTCAGCGGCTTGACGGCTGGCTCATCCAAGTAACTGAAAAGCAACTTGCCTCGGACGCCTCGGCGCAGGCATCGACTATTTTCCCAAAGCTTTCGTAATCTGTAGGGGCGGCTGACCTACTGTGTTTACGCGCAGCGCCGTGCCGCCCATGAAAAAAGCGAGAGCATCGTGGGCGACTCAGCGAGTCGCCCCTACCGATTCTAATTATTTTGTGGGTTTTACTTCATGTGGGGAAGACCATTTTCTAATGCGATTGTCATCTCTTGCGCACGGGAAAACTTGACAATGGGTTTCTGGTCGCATAAGATTGGTAACACCACTGACCAATTTTCCTTACTCGGAAGCGAGGTCTGCTGTGAAACTCCCATCGCCGAGCGTGTCTGGCTTGCGTACGATAGAAAAAGCCAGCGTCAAAGACCAAACTTTGGAACAATTGAAGAATTACATCTTGTCCGGTGTCGTGGGCTTGGGCGAGCGCCTGCCCTCGGAGCGCGCCCTGGCTGACGCGCTGGGCGTGGGACGCTACAGCGTGCGCGAGGCGCTCAAAGTGCTGGAAGCGGTTGGGCTGCTGCAATCGCGCGTGGGGGAGGGCACCTTCCTGACGACGAATACCGGCGCCAGTTTCGGGCGCATTCTGGGCTTGAGCCTGGCAACCTGGGGCGGCACGATGATCGAATTGCTGGACGCGCGCACGATGATTGAGGTGGAGGCGGCTCGCGCGGCGGCTCATCGCGCGACGGCGGCTGACCTGGAGCGGATCCAGCGCGAGCTACGGACGATGAATAGCACGGGAGATGTGCGCGAATACCTGAAAGCCGATATGCGCTTCCATCGCGGCATTGGCGGAGCCAGCCACAACGCCATCATCAGTCAGTTCGTCAGCAACCTGATAGACGTATTGGAAGAAGTCTTGCAAGAAGCGCGGCTGGATACCTTGCCAGCCCAGGCGGAAGGCGGCGGCACGCACCAAGCCATTTTTGACGCCATTGCCGATAGCGACGCCGATGCGGCCGGCGTCTTGATACGCAGTCATATTCGATTTTCGAGCGAAGTCTGGCAGACGGTCATCTCTCTGACAGCCGATGCGAATAGCGCGAAGATGGGCGGGCAAGCCCCAAGTTAGAGAGGAGAGGAGGCGCTTATTGCTGTGCTCGCGATGCGAATATCGTTAGGTCCTATAGTTGTAATAAGGAGTTCTGATGAGCAAGCGATTTCCCTACAACACCGCAGACCTTAAACCATCGAGAAGAGATTTTCTAAAATGGAGCGGCGCGGGTTTGGCGACCGCGCTGACGGCGCGTTATGGCATGGCGCCGATACTTGCGCAAAACATGGGCGATATCCCGGCCGAATTGCGCCCGGGCAGCCCGAATAACGCGCGGGGCTGGACGACCGCCTTGCCGCCGATACCAGAAGGCATGCCGGTCGATCCGCCGGTGACGATCACGGGCAGCAGGCGCGGTCCCTGGGAATTCGCCGATGGCGACGATATCGAGAACAGTCCCTTCACGCGCCTCAATGCCGCGGTGACGGGCATCCAGTGGAAGCTGGCTTTTAGCTGGGCGGACAACGAAGAAGAGGTCTTGCAGAAGTACAATCTCGCCATAGCCAGCAACGAGTTGCCCGATTTCATGGAAACTGTGCCTCTGCAAGTCTATGCCGAGCTATTGGAAAATGACTTGCTGGAAGACATCACCGATGTCTTTGATGAGGCGGCGCATCCGGTCTGGCTGAAGGAGGCGATGAGCTTCGGCGATGGCGCTGCCTGGCAATATGCCGAGGTCGCCGGGCGCAAGATGGGCTTGCCATATATCGAGCAGGCGGCGCAGAATGACAAGCTGCTCTGGATCCGGCAAGACTGGCTGGACGCGGTAGGCATGGGCGCGCCGACAACGGTCGACGAATTGTACGCGGTGGCAAAGGCATTTGTCGAAGCCGACCTGGGCCAAGGCGGGGAGGGCAGCACCATCGGCATCGCCGCAGCCAACAACCTCGTTACCTGGTTCAGCTCGCTGGATCCCATCTTTGGCGCCTGGGGCGTGATGCCCGGCTTCTGGACGCCGAATGATAGCGGCGACCTGCAATACAACAGCATCTTGCCGGAGATCAAGGAAGTGCTTGGGTTGCTGCGGCAGTGGTATGCCGAGGGCATCTTCGCGCAAGATTTCTTCACGCTGCGGCCCCCGCAAACCGCCTTCCGGCAGATCGGCGGCAATACCTGCGGCATCACTATGTCGCCGGCCTTCGCCGCGCTCTTTGGCTTGCCGGACAGCGTCACCAACGACCCGGAGGCCCGCTGGACCTGGGCTGATATCCCAGCCGGACCGACCGGCATCAAAAAGAAAGCCTGGAGCAATCCGGTGGTCGACAGCGTCTTCTGCTTCCGCAAGGGTTTTGAGCATGTCGACCTGGTGCTGAAGCAAATCGGCTGGTGGGCGGAACTCTTGCAGAATCCGGATAACCGCTTCCACGGCTTCGAGGGCACGGATTACTTCTGGCGGGACGCAGCTGGCGAAGTCGATTCCATGGGCGGCGAGCTGGATCTGGCTTCCGGATACGATGGCACCAAGCATATTTGGGGTCCGCCGGGCACCAACGGCGGCGCCCGCACCGACCCGCGCTTCGAGACCAACTGGATCAAGCATCGCCGCGATGTCTGGGCGAATAGTCCCGAAGATGAACGCGACGCCATGATGGATGCCTTCCTGGGCGGCGACGAGCTGTCGGTCATGTGGGATGACGCCAACGTCTTTGCGGTTGATCGCTGGGAAGCCGACGGCATCCGCAACCATTTCACCACCTTCCCGACGCGCACGATGGAGCGGGCTGGGGCATCGCTGGATAGCCTGGAAGCGGAGACCTTCGTCAATATCATCACGGGCCAGGCGTCGCTGGATGACTTCGATGCCTTCGTCCAAGATTGGCGCGCCGGCGGCGGCGACACCATCACCGGCGAGGTCAATGACTGGTGGCAGGGACAGATGTAGTCCCATGCCCTCTTGCAATGGGCTGAGGAGCGGACACTTGGAAATACCGGGCGCAACGCGCAAATTTGCCACCCTGTTTCGACGGAATTCGCCAGTCTTCGGGCGCCAAAATCTGGCGAATTCTGTAGGGGCGAGCCCGTGGCTCGCCCGAAAATTGTCGCCGAATGGTCAGATTGCGTAGCGGAATCCTGCGAAGTGAAAAGCCTGTCCGCTTCTTAGCCTATGAAGAGGATGAGGGATAATTTGCATGACTTTTAAGCAGTACATGAAGCGCGCTTGGCCCCTGTATGTCATGATCCTGCCCGGCATCATCTTTGTGCTGCTTTTCCGTTACTATCCCATGTACGGCGTGGTCATCGCCTTTCAGGACTTTAGCCCAGCCAAAGGTTTTGCCGCGTCGCCTTGGGTCGGCTGGGAGAATTTCGAATTCTTCTTCTCCCTGCCGGATTTCGGCCGTATCTTCGGCAATACGCTCTTCATCGCGATAGCGAAGATCGTGGCTGATCAGGTCGGGGCGGTCATCCTGGCGCTCTTGCTGAACGAGGCGCGCCTGCTGCTCTTCCGCCGCGCGATACAGACGTTAATCTACCTGCCCTATTTCCTCTCTTGGATCGTGCTGGGCGGGATCCTGCTGGATATCCTGGCGCCGCACGGCATCCTCAATCAGGCGATCGGCAACTTTGGCGCGCCGCCGCAGCTCTTTTTGGGCAGTAACGATTGGTTCCGCGGCACGATCATCCTGTCGGGATTTTGGAAGAATGTCGGTTTTTCGACCATCATCTATTTGGCGGCGCTGACGGCGATCAATCCCGTCTTGCACGAGGCGGCGGCCATCGACGGCGCCGGGCGCTTCCGCCGCATCCGGCACATCACCTTGCCCGGCATTTTGCCGACGATTGTGCTGCTGGCGGCGCTCAGCCTGGGCGATGTGCTGCAAGCCGGCTTCGAACAGATTTTGACGCTCTATAGCCCGGCCGTCTACCGCACCGGCGACATCATCGACACCTATGTCTACCGCATTGGCTTGGTATCGGCGCAGTACAGCCTGGCGGGCGCGGTGGGTTTGTTCAAATCCTTCATCGGCTTTTTCTTGATCGTGCTGTCCTATTACCTGGCGGATCGCTTCGCCGGCTATCGCATTTTGTAGGGGATGCCAGATGATCCGCGACCGCAATTGGTTCAGCCGATTATTTGACGGCTTCAATTATGTCTTCCTGACCGCCTTCGCCTTGCTGTGCTTGGCGCCGATGGTGCATATCTTCGCCGTCTCGCTGAGCGGCCGCGCGCCGGCCACGGCGGGTTTCGTTTCCTTCTATCCCATCGACTTCACCCTGGAGAACTACCAAGAAGTCATGGGGTCGCGCACCTTCTCCCGTTCCTTCTTGATTTCCGTTCTGCGCGTGCTTTCCGGCACCAGCCTCAACATGTCCCTGATTATTTTGACGGCTTATCCGCTGTCGAAGTCGCCGCGCGTCTTTAGAGGGCGGTTCATTTTCATCTGGTTTTTTGTCTTCGCCATGCTCTTCGACGGCGGCTTGATCCCGACCTTCTTGGTGGTGAAAAATCTGGGGCTGCTGAACACCTTGGGCTCGCTGATATTGCCCAACGCCGTGCCCATCTTCAGCGTGATTCTGATGATGAACTTCTTTCGCGATGTGCCAAAAGAACTGGAAGAATCGGCTTTGATTGACGGCGCCTCGCACTGGCAGGTGCTCTGGCATATCTACATTCCACTGTCGCTGGCAGCCATCGCCACCTTGACGCTGCTCTCGGCGGTCAACCATTGGAACGCCTGGTTTGACGCATTGATCTACATGACCGATACCGCCAACTATCCTATGCAGACCTTCCTGCGCACGGTGGTGGTCGAGCTGGATTTGACCAATGTGGGCATCGACCCGCGGGATTTGCAGCGCCTGTCCGACCGGGCGATCCGCGGCGCGCAGATCATTGTGGCGACTGTGCCGATTTTGGTCGTGTATCCCTTTTTGCAGCGCTATTTCATTTCGGGCATCAAGCTGGGCGCGGTGAAGGAGTAAGCAGTGAGCATCCACCCGGTCTTCGGGGACAGCCTCTTTCCCTTCGGTACGCATGTTTATCGCGAACCCTGCCTGGATCTGGACGCGGTACTGGCGGATCTGCCGCTGTTGAAGGACTATGGCTTCAACATGATCAAGATTCAGGAACACTGGTCGGCGGACGAGCCGCGCGAGGCACAATACGATTTCACGCGGGTTGAGCGCTTGATTAGGCGAGCCGGGGAACTGGATCTGGGCGTCTATCTCGGTTTGACCATGGAGCAGGCGCCGGCTTGGCTCTGGCGGAAATTCCCGGATTGCCACTTCGTATATTCAGATGGTCGTCGGCACAATCAGCCGGCGCAATACACCATTCCCATGGATGGCAAGCCGGGACCCTGTTGGGATCATCCGGGCGCGCGGGCGGCGGCGGCGCGTTTCATCGCCGAGTTGGCGCGCAGGCTGGGGCAATACAGAAATATCTGGGCTTGGAATACTTTTCAAGAGATCGGGTTTTGGCCCAACAGCGCTGGGAAGCTGGGTTTCTGTTACTGTCCGCATACGCTGGCGCGCTTCCGCGAATGGCTGCGGGAAAAGTACGGCAGCCTGGATGCGCTGAACGCGACCTGGCAGATCAATTACGGCGCCTGGGACGAGGTTGAACCGCCGCGGCGCGAGGAGCCGCTCGCGCCCTTCATTGATTGGCGCTACTTCATGGACGATGTTTACATGGCGCGCGCCCTGGGTTTCAAAACACGGGCATTGCGCGAAAACGATCCCTATCAGCGCCCGGTCTTCAGCCACGCCGATACGCCGCGAATTGGCTCCGGCGCCGAATGGGCTTGGGCGCGCGCGGGCGATTTCTTCGGCACCAGCAATTATCCCAAGTGGAATAATGGCCACCCCTGGGATGATCCCATCGACAGCGAGCCGCAAGCGCAGCTGTATGAAATCTGGGAAGAGATGATGCTCTGCACCGATCTGGCGCGCTGCAATAACGGGCGGGGTCGCGCGCTTTGGGGCGCCGAGTTTCAGGGCGGTCCCATTTCGACCTCCTTGCATTATGGGCGAAAACCGACGCCCAAGGACCTGCGCGTCTGGATGCTGGCGGGTTTGGCTTGCGGCATGACCGGCATCAGTTTTTGGAATCATCGCGTCGAGCGCTTCTGGAAAGAAGCCAATGGCTTTGGCTTGCTGGAGCCGACCGGCAAGAGCAGCGAGCGGATGACCGCCGCCAGCCGCTTATGCCAGGCGATACAGCGGCGCGGCCAGTTTTTCTCGCAGGCGCAGCCGCCACGGGCGCGGGTCGCTATACTGGTCAATGAAGACCTCTATCACTTCTTCCAAGCCTGTAATGGCGATGTCATCCAGCACTACCAATATAATATGCGCGGGATTTACGCGCGCTTGTGGCGGCTGGGTTTCGCTGTCGACTTCCTGGACGCGGACGAGGTCGCGGCCGGCGACCTGCGCCATTATGGCGCGGCGATTCTCTCGATGCCGCTCAGCCTGGACGCCGCGTATTTCGCTCATCTGATAGACTTCGCGCGCGGCGGCGGGCTCTTGATTAGCGAAGCCTGCCCGGGCCGTTGGGACAAATATGGCTGGTGCAGCCTGACGCAGTTGGTAGACGGCGGCGAGGACTTCTTCGGCGCGAGGCACAAGGACCTGGTGATGGTAGCGGAGCCGGCAGCGGAATCAAACGAAGAACAACGCTGGATGCCCGAGCAGCGCCGTTTTGGCGAATTTGACGCCGCGACCTATTTGACGGGCATTGGCGAATTCGCCAATATGGAAGTGCTGGCCCATTTCTACTTGCAGAGCTTGGAGCCGCTGTCGGGCGAAACGATTCTGATGAGCGGAGACCGCGTTGCCGGCGTGATGAATCGGGTGGGCGCGGGCAGCAGCGTCTTGATTGGCACTTTCCTCGGCTTCGGCGCTTTGGCTTATCGTGATCTAGACCAAGGCGCGGATCGTTTCTTGGGGGCGCTTCTGGGCAGGGCTGGCGTCGAGCCCGATCGCTGCGGCTCGCTGCTGCGCCGCCGCCGCGTCTATAAGGGCGTCGAAGCCTGGTTCTTCATCAACCCGGGCGCCGCGGCGGTCCGCGAGACAATCAGCAAAGAGAGCTTCGCGGTTGTCCAGCCTTTCCTCGACGAAAAGATCTTGAACGAAGATAGCGGCAGCTTTCAGCTGCGTGTTGAAGGAATGGACCTGGCTTGCGTTTTACTTGAATAGCATGAGCGGATTTCCTTGGAGAACCTTGGAGAAGCAATTTGCCTATTTTCAGCCCATTATCAGATCGAACAGGATCGCATTATGAAAATCACCCGCATTGATTGCCATGTATTGTTGGTTCCGGAGTATCACACGGAGGCTTGCTCCTCGGCGCAGGATGACCTGGTGGTGGAAATCCACACCGACGAGGGCATCGTCGGCATCGGCGAAACAGATGTGAATCCCTGGATCGCCCGGGCTTGCATCCAGGCGCGCGGCACGCACATCATGGGATTGGGACTCGAGGAAATGCTGATCGGCGAGGATCCCATGCAGCCGGAAGCCATCTGGCAAAAGCTGTACAGCGGCTCCAAGATGAACGGGCGGCGCGGGGCGCTGATCTGCGCGATGGGCGCGATTGACATGGCGCTTTGGGACATCAAGGGCAAAGCGCTGGGCTTGCCGGTGTATAAGTTGCTGGGCGGCGCGGTGAAGGATTCGATTATTCCCTATGCCTCGCTGCTGCCCATCGGCGATACGCTGGCTGAATATCGCGAGTCGCTGAAGGAAAAACTGCTGCAAGCGCAGGAATTCGGTTTCAAAGCCGCCAAACTGGAAATCTGCATCAACGGACCCTATACCCATAACGCCCTGCAGGAACATGACGACCATGTCGCCGCGATCGTCGCCGAATGCCGCGAGGCTGTGGGCGACGAGATGACGCTGATGGTCGATGTCGCTTATGCCTGGGACGATGCGCGAACGGCTCTGCGCGTGATCAAACAGTTGGAGCCCTTCGACCTCTTCTTCCTGGAAACGCCGATCAATATCGACGATCTGGAGGGCTACGCCTTTATCAACGCCAATTCACCGATACGGATCGCGGCTGGCGAATGGCAGAACACGCATTGGGAATTTCTCGATTTAGCGCACCGCGGCAAGCTGGATGTACTGCAACCCGATGTCGGCCGCGTAGGCGGCTTCACCGAGGCGCGCAAGGTCACGCAGTTGGCGTCGGATTATGGCCGGCTGGTGGTGCCGCATTGCTGGAAGACGGGCATCGGCATCGCAGCCAGCGCGCATTTGGGTTTCGCGGCCGCTTGCTGTCCTTTCATCGAGTGGCTGCCGGCGCATTTGTCCGAGTCAGCGCTGCGCGATGAACTGGTCGCCGATGAGATCCAGATGGTCGATGGCGAGATTCAACTGCCGCGGAAGCCGGGCCTCGGCATCGAGCTGAACCGAGACGCGCTGCAGCGATACCTGGTGGACTAAGCCAGCGGGATGCCCGCCGCAAGCAGTGCGGAGCGAATGGCGTCGACTTGCTCGGGCGAGCTGTCCGGCATGGGCATGCGCGGCGCGCCGGCCGGGCGTCCCTGCAAAGCCAGCGCCGTCTTAACATTCGCCGGCAAGTTGTCGTCCATGATGGCGTTCCAAATTGGCAGTAGCTTGAGATGCGTCCCCAGCGCGCCGGCGTTGTCGCCCGCCCCCACTTGATCCCACAACTTGACGCAGAGCTCCGGCGCGGCCGTCAATATCGCGGCGATGGCGCCATGCGCGCCCAAGGCGAACGAGGGATAGAGCAGCGCGTCCACCGCCGACATGATCAGTCCGGCGTCGGCGGAGTTCATCAGCAGGTCCGCCAGCAGTTTCAGGTCGCCGGCGCTTTGCTTCACGCCGATGAGACCGTCAATCTCGCGCATCATGCGGTCGAGCAGGGCGGGCGAACAGTAGGTCCAGGGCACCACGTTATAAATCATGACCGGCTGCGCCGCTTGCTCCGCCAGCATCGCGAAGTGCCGGAACATCATCTCGTCGGTCGGGCGGAAGAGATAGTGCACCGGCGTCACCTGCAAGGCAGCCAGATCCAGGTCGGCGAGCGCTCGCGCTTTTTCGATGGCTTGGCGCGTGCTGTCGACGATGATGCCGGCGATGACCGGCACGCGCCCCGCTGCGACCTCGAGCGCGCTGCCCGCGACAGTTCGCAATTCGTCAGTGGAGAGGGTTTGGCCCTCGCCGGTGCTGCCGCCGACAGCTAAGCCATGTACGCCCGCCGCTTCGATGAGATAGCGGACTTCCGCGCGCAGCGCGGCTTCGTCAAGGTCGCCATCGGCGGTGAAGGGCGTCGCCATCGGCGGCACGATACCGTGAATCTTCATCTTCAACCTCGCTTTGGCAGTGAATCGAACTTGGGGTCAATCATAGTACGAAGCGGCGAATAGGCGAAGCGCAGTTTACTGGAAGAGGTCAGGAAGTGATTGACCTGTGAGGACTTGATTTAGCTTATTGCAGCCGACCTGAACAAATGTATCATAAGTCCTGCAAGTAGCCCCGTTAATGCTATCTGTGTGCTAATGAACCACATAACCATAAGTCGCGTCTGGCGTTCCAGGTCGGCTTTTGTTGCGGCGTGTTGAGATCGCTCTTCGAGTATAGCTATTCGTTCAGCTTTAGTCTGCGCAGCAGGGGTGGCATTTGCGCCAGCTACAGCGGCGGAACTCATTATGGTCTCCTTTTGTCATGCCGAACAGTTTACTTCTTCACCATACTATAGCGCTGTTTATTCCTTATAAACAGAACTAACTTTATCTCAATTAAATTGCAAATACAAGAAGGACGTCCTCATTAAAAAGGGGGACTTGACGCAATAAAGCTATCCCCCGGAGAATTGTTGCAATAGCTGATACATCACAGTTCGCATCTCCGCGATCTCGTTGAGGGTAATACTGTGTAGATGAACAATCACGCCGCCCAACAATCCGCTTAGAACTGTGATTAGAGCAATGAAAAGCGTTAATAACGCTCTGTGAAGTTCTGCCTTGGTCGCAGCATGTTTTGAACGCTCTTCAAGGCTAGCAATGCGCTCAACTTCTGTCTGTGTGGCGGGCAGAGAATTAGCCGGCGCAGCCGCGTTGATACTCACTGTAAGCCCCTTTCGCCGAAGGTTCTCGAAGAATTATTACTCTTTGTCATCCTCGCTGTGTTCCTGTTGCGCTCACACATCATTGCTCAAATTGATGTTCTTGCCTCTCACGCGGTGACATTCTTAATATGTCTGTTGGCATAGCGCACTTTGTTACTATTCTCATTAGAGTATCATATTCGTAATTTGGTCATATAGAAAAGCGAGTCTCTCATAGTTCTGCTTATTCCTTATAAACAGAACTAACTTTATCTCAATCAAATTGCGTAGTCAAGTATTTTATATCCATGCGAAAGAATAGAAAGAAGAGCGAGCCTAGCGTTCGAGAGCTTGTTCCGTCGGCTCGGCTGCGCCCGTCCGCTCATGCCGGATAATCTTTTCGATGATAAAGCGGGGACGGCGGCGGGTTTCGTCCAGGCTGCGCCACATGTATTCGCCGATGATGCCCAGGATCAACATCTGCACGCCGGCCGCCAGCAGCACGACAATCATCAGCGATGCCCAGCCTTCGGTTTCTATGCCCAGGATCAGCCGCGCGTAGATCACCCAGAGGGCGTAAAGCAAGCCCAGCAAGCTGAAGAGCAAGCCCAGCGCCGATGCCAGGCGAATGGGAAAATAGGAGAAGGCGACGAAAGAATCGACGAAGTATTTGAGTTTGCGCTTAATAGACCACATCGACTGGCCGTATTCACCCTTGCGCGCCTGGCGATCGTAATAAAGAACGGTGGGGTCGAATCCCAGCCAGAGAATCAGCCCCATCAGATAGGCGTTATTCTCTTGAATATCGTTGATCAGCGCGCAGACTTGTCGGTCAATCAGAAAAAAGTCGAAGCCGCGCTCGGGCATGGCTTTGATGGCGTAACGGCGGAAGAGCCAGTAGAAGGCATCCGAAAGCAGCGAGGTAGGGAAGGGGTCTTGGCGTCCGCGCCGGGCGGCGATGACCACTTTGTGATCCCCACGCCAAAGCGCGATCATATCGTGCAGAAGGGTGGGCGGATCCTGTAAATCGGCTGCGATGGCCGCGACCGCGTCGCCACTCGCCCGGCTCATGCCAGCCATAATCGCCGGGTTGGAGCCAAAATTCCGCGACAGCTTGACCACCTGCATGCGCGGCTCCGCGCTTGCCAGCGCCCTCAGCACAGTAAAGGAATCGTCAGCGGAGCCATCATCGACGAAGATGAACTCGAAGTTGTCTTCAGGATTCTTGTCGGCGACCGCTTGCAACTCGCTCAGCAAGTCCGGCAGACTGCTGGCGTTGTGATAGACGGGAACGACAATCGAGAACAGGCTCATCCGCGTTCTCCGTCATTCAGCCTGTTATCCAGCCCAAAATGCGCCAGGATCCGCGCTCGGCTGCCTTCATCAACAGCTCTCAATTCGCGCGCGGGCACGCCGGCTACGATAGTCCAGGGCGGGACGTCTTTTGTCGCCATCGCGCCGGGCGCGACGATGGCGCCCATGCCGATTTCGACGCCAGCGCCGATGGTGGCGGCTGTGCCAATCAGCGCAAAGCGCCGCACTTTTGGCGGATCGATTGCGAACGGAATCAGGCCGAAGCGCTTGAGATAGACGTCGTTGTCATTGGCGGCGCTGACGCTGGGACCGATGAAGACATCCGATTCGATGAGCATGTTCCCCGTCAGATGCACCATATCGTGGATGCGACTGCGCGCTTGAATGACGATGTCATGCAGCAGGATGCTGGCGCGGCCAACGATGGTATCGTCTGCCAGACGACAACCTTCACGGATGCAAGCCAGATCGCCGATGAGCGCGTTGTTGCCGATGCGCATATTCGTGTAAAGCACGCAGTTGGCGCCGATGACGCAATCCGCCCCAATGCGCACGGTGGCGTCGCCGCTGTCGATTGGGCGGTTGGTTGTGCCGGCGCGGATGGGCGGGCGGCCGATGACCGCTCCCGGCAAGATCTTCGTGTTTTCGCCCACATGCACATTGGGGTAGAAGGTCACGTTGGCGCCCACCTCGACGCCCCGCGCCAGCGACAAGTCGCCCATGACCTGCATATTCTCGCCCGGGCGCGCCGAAGGGTGGATGTCAATCCTTGGCATCGTCGCTCCAGTAATGCGCTTTATGCTGTCGGTAAAAGTCCACGGTTGCGCGCAAGCCGTCCTGCAAAGAAGTCCGCGGTTCCCAGCCGACCATTTGCCGAATCTTGCTGATATCGGAGTAGAAGTCGCCGGGTTCCTGCGCCTCGCGCTCGCGCGTGAAAGGCGCATGTTCCCAGCGTCCGCTGCCGGCGACATCTATCACCGTCTCCGCCAGCTCGATAAAATCGCTCGGCTGGTCAATGCCGACATTCAGCACTTCGCCGACTGCCCTTGGTTCCAGCGCGCACATCATAATCGCTTCGACCGCGTCGTCGATATACAAGAAGTCGCGCAGGATCTTGCCATCGCCAAAGACTTTGATGGTCTCGTCATCAATCGCCAGCCGCACGAACCAATTCGCCACGCCGTAACGCGGGTGTTTCATTTGCGCGCGCGGACCATAAATGTTGGTCAGGCGCAATAGAACTGACGCGATGCCGTGCGCATCATTGTAGACTTGAATGATCTTTTCCGCGGTCAGGTTCGAGATCTCGTAAATGCCCTTGGGGTGCGTGGCCGCCTCTTCGTTGACCGGCAAGGACACAGCCGAGCCATATTGGCCGCGCGTGCCAGTATAGATGAGCTTGGCTTTCGGGTTATGCCAGCGCAGCGCTTCCATCATGATCGCCGCGCCTTTGATGTTGATGTCGATATCGGGGAAGGGATTGGTCAAGCTCAATACATGGTCGACCTGCCCAGCCAGGTGAAAAACGTAATCCTGCCCCTGCACCAGATAGTTCATGACATTGGCGTCGCGGACATCTGAAAAATTGACGGTGACGCGATCGCGGATCGGCTCAATGTTGTGGAGATTGCCGGCGTAGCCGGGGATCATGGCGTCGACGATGGTCACATCGGCGCCGGACCTCACCAGGGCGATTGCCAGATTGCTGCCGGTGAAGCCCATTCCGCCGGTAACAAGCGCGCGCTTGCCTTGAAATGCTCCGCCGAAATTCATCCGTATCAGCCTCGTAATTCGGCGATTGCTTTACAGACGCGGATCACATCTTCATCGCTTAGCCCAATGTACAGCGGCAGGGACAAGATTTCGCGCGCGGCTTTTTCACTATTGGGCAGGCTGCCGCCGCCCAAGCCCAGGTCGCGGTGGGATTCCTGCAAATGGATCGGGACCGGGTAGTGGATGAGCGTGCCGATACCGCGGGCTTTGAGCGCAGCCATCAGCTGATCGCGCCGCCCGTCGCGTATGACATAGAGGTGATAGACATGCTCGGCGCCAGCGGCGACCTGGGGCTTGATTACACCCAGCAAGCCGTCATCGTAGAGCGCGGCAATCGCCTGCCGGCGCCGATTGTGATTATCGAGATGCCGCAGCTTGACCCGCAGAATCGCGGCTTGCAGCTCGTCGAGGCGGCTGTTGCTGCCGCGAGACTGATGCGTATAGCGACTTGTTTGCCCGTAATTGCGCAACTTGCGCAGTTTGTCGGCAAAGGCGGCGTCATCCGTGATGACCGCGCCGCCGTCCCCATAAGCGCCCATATTCTTGGTGGGGTAGAAGCTGAATGTCCCCATGCGCCCGACTGTACCGACTTTGGCGCCGTTCCAGGCTGCGCCGTGCGCCTGGGCGCAATCCTCAATGAGCAGCAGATCGCGCTCCCTGGCGATTGCGTCCAGCGCAGCCAGGTCGGCCGGTTGGCCATAGAGATGCACGACAACGATGGCGCGCGTGCGGTCGGTTATACGGTCCGAAACACTATTCGGATCAAGCGTGTAAGTAGACAGGTCGATATCCGCTAGCACGGGTTTTGCGCCAGTGGCCTCGATGGCGCTGACCGTGGCCATAGCGGTATGCGCCACCGTGATGACTTCATCGCCGGGACCGATGCCGCCGGCGCGCAGCGCCAGTTCGATGGCGTCTGTGCCGCTCGCTAGCCCCACCGCATGGTCGACCTTGTGATAAGCGGCGAATTCCCGTTCGAAAGCCTCGACTTCTGGTCCCAGGATATACCATCCGCTTTCGGCAACGCGGCGCATAGAGCTGGCGATCTCTTCCGCCAAAAGATCCTGGAGCGGTTTGAGTTGATTGAAGGGTATCATTTCTTAGGATCCAAGGTTTCGGATTGCGCCTATTATAGCGGAAGTTCGGCAATGACTCATTTGCATCGCAGCCCAGTTAGGGCGCCGCCGCGCCTTCGCCGACAGCGATGAAGTCGCGCTTGCCGATGACGATCCAGAGGCACCATAGCGCGGTTGGGATGACCAGCAGCGCGGAACCCAGCAGCAGGATCCCCGTCACGCCCAGGCTGCTGTCAATCAAAGCGCCCGATAGGCCGGATGACACCGCGGCAAAGAGCGTATACATGGCGAACTCGGTGGAGAAGACCCGCCCTCTGACTTCGTTTGGCACGATCTGTAAGAGCAGCTGCGTGCTGAGCACCCAGACCAAGCCACCGCCGATGCCGCGCAGAAAGCCGCCAAAGAGGATGATCGGCAGCGAGGCAAGGGTCGCGTTGATGAGGAAGCCCGCGATAGCGCAGACATAGCCCAGCGCGATCATCAGCCGCAGCTGGCGATCGCGGTCGCGAGCCCAATTGCGCCCCAGAATGGGACCGATGCCAGAGCCAATGCCTGACATCACGTAGATCAAGCCCAGGGTGATGCTGCCGCCTTCGCCAATGGGGAAATAGCGCTCGGAAATGGTCACCTGCGCCACTTGATAGAGACCGATGATCAAAAGCCCCAATATGCCCTTTTGCAAGGTGATGGCGAAGGTGTCGATGTGGCGCCGCAGATAGGCGAGACCGTCGATGTATTGGCGGATGCCCGCCATCATGGATTGATCTGCGGCAGGCGAGAGCAGTGATTGATAGGGCATGCGCAGGATGATGAGCGCGCTCGCCAGGAATGTCGCGGCATCAATGACAAAGGCTGGATATACGCCGACGATCCCCGAGACCAAGCCGCCTAGCGCCGCGCCAAATGCCAGCATCACAGACCAGGTTGCGGAGGCCAAGGCATTGGCTACGCCGAGTTCTTGCGGCGCGGTGATATCGGGCAAGATCGAATTCCAGGCGGGGAAGTAGAAGCCTTGCGCCGCGCTCTGCACAGCCGTCAACAAGTATATCAACCATACATGTTCCGGCTCTCGCACGAGCACAAAGCCGAGCACGACGAAGCAGCGCAGGATGTCCGCTGTGAGCAGGATAGTCTTGCGGTTGTAACGGTCGGCCACGACGCCGGCAAAGGGGCTGACCAAGAAAGGCGCCAGCATGCGCACAACAAAAAGCCCGCCAACAGCGGCGCCCGATTGTGTCAAGGCGGCAATCAAAGATGCCGACGCGATCAGGTTGAACCAGTCGCCCGTCAGGCTAACAACTTGCCCTCCCCAAAGATAGCGGAACGCGCGGTTGTTGCGGATAAGCCCCAAGTAGGCGCCGTTGGTTGCGTTGGTTTTGGTCAAGCTGAACTCGCGGTCTGCGCCATGGCATGGATTATTGGCAGGTATTATAAACAGATAACCGCCCCTGACCTATGCGAGATGCCAATCGCGTTCCGATACTGTTTCGGTATCGCGCCTTTCGCGTTACATTGAAGCTGCATTGAAATGACAATGGAAGTGACAATTCGCAGCGGTTGCGCGACACTACAAATCGTCCCTGAACCCTGTAAGATTGTCATTCGTCAGTTAAGGACGAGAAGATAAAACTTGGGAGCGCAAAATGAGGGTTTTTATCGCCGGCATCGACGGTTATCTGGGTTGGCCCCTGGCAATTCATTTGCAAGCCAATGGACATGAAGTCGCCGGCGCCGATCTCATGCTGCGGCGACAGTGGGTGGCTGAAGTCGGCGGCATCAGCGCCCAACCCATTGCCAGCCGCGCAGACCGCTTGTTGGCTTATGAAGACCGCTTTGGCGAATCACTTGACTTCCGCGTCGGCGATTTAACGGACTACGGCTTTGTAAAGGAATTTTTCACGGATTTTCAGCCGGAGGCGGTGGTTCACCTGGGGCAGATGCCATCCGCGCCGTATTCCATGATGGATCAGGCGCATTGTGTTTGGACGCAGCGGAACAATGTCATCAACAATTTGAACATCTTGTGGGCGATTAAGGAGGTGGTCCCGGACGCGCATTTGGTCAAGCTGGGTACAATGGGCGAATACGGGACGCCCAATATCGACATACCCGAGGGATTTTTCGAGGTTGAGTTCCGGGGACGGCGCGATCGCCTGCCCTTCCCGCGGCAGGCTGGCAGTTGGTATCACCAGAGCAAGGTGCACGATTCGCACAACACGCATTTCGCTACCAGGATCTGGGGCATAGGGGCGACGGATATCATGCAGGGCGTGGTATTTGGAACACAGATTGAAGAGATGGGCAGTGACCTGCGGCTGCGCAGCCGGCTCGATTTCGATCAGTGCTTCGGCACCGCCATCAATCGCTTCTGCTGTCAGGCGGTTATCGGCCATCCCTTGACTTTGTTTGGACGAGGCATGCAGAAGCGCGGGTTTTTGCCGCTGCTGGATTCGATGGCTTGTTTGCGGCTGGCGGTGGAAAATCCGCCGGCGCCGGGCGAATACCGCGTATTTAACCAGTTCGAAAATGCTTACAGCGTTACAGAGCTGGCGAATATGGTCAAAGAAGCGGCTTCGGAGATTGGATTGCACGCGGTGGTCAATCACTACGAGAACCCGAGAACGGAAATGGAAGAGCATTACTACAAGCCGGATCGGCAGCACCTGATCGAGCTGGGTTATCAGCCGACGCGCAATATCCGATCTGTGCTGCGGCAGATGCTGCAGGATCTGCAGGACAATCGAGAGCGTATCGAAGCGCATGCCGATGTCTTGATTCCCGATATTCGCTGGGACAGCAGCCGCAAGCGCTCCGAGATCATTGGATGAATTTATTCAGAACCCTTTTAGCGCGCAACTTGAACATGCTGCTATCGGGCTTGGTCCTGGCGCTGCTTGTGATTCTGGCGCTGGCAGTTTGGCTAAGCCCGGCGCCGCAGTTGACGATTGCTTACAACGGTTCAGTGGTGGAGGTCTTCGCCGACAGAGCTTGGCTGCTATTGCCGGGTGACTGCGCGCGGATTCGCTGGGAATTCGACAGCAAGCTGCCGATTCACATTGATGGGGTGGAGTGGCGTGAATCGGGCGAGCAGCAGTTCTGTCCGCAGGTCTTTGCGCCCAGCCCCAAAATCGAACTAACCGATCATCGGCAGGGCGTCTATCTCAATCCCAGCCTGGACATCTTTTATCTGCCGGACGTCCTGGTGAACGTTTTGGCTCTAGCCGCGCTCGGTTTCTTTCCTCTGATGGCAGCGTATTATTTGTGGGCAAACAGTTTGGATAAGCGTCCGCCCTTGCGGACGATATTTCTGGCTATGCTCGCGCTCTGTTTGTGCCTTGCGGCTCTGCGGTTGATGGGTGGTCCGCTAACGATTGAGAGTGCTTTGGCGATTATGCGTGACTTGTTTACCGGCATGGCATGGCAGTATTTTGGTATTGCGGCCACAGCCGTCTTTTATCTGTCTCTTTTGATTCAGGCGCTGTGGGGCGGCTTGAGAGAGCGGCGAATCGCGGATTTATTTGTGGTCGGCGCTTTCTTGCTGTTCATCGGGTTGCTGTATTTGCCCTTTGGATTCGACACCATTGGGCAATGGGAGGAGTGGTTCGGACGCGGCTTTTATGAGGGCTTATATCGACGGCGTTTGTATACAGAGTTGAGTCAACGGTTTACATTCCAATGGCCAATCGGGATGGCTTTTCTTCTCAGCCCGGGGTCATTTTCCGCTCACAACATGCTGTATGCGCTCTTTTTGTGGGGCAAGCTGGCATTGTTCTACGGCATCATACGCTGTTTCGGTGTTCGGGCGTTTTTCGCTTATTTGATTACGATGCTATTCGCCGTCTATCCGGTCGATTCCGGCTTGATGAACCTGCGGTCATTTTCGTTGCAGTTTAGTGTCCTAAACCTTTTGGTGGCGATCTATCTTTTATTGCATTACTTGAGGAAGCCAACTCGTTTGAATCTCGCGGGAGTTTTGCTGGCGCTCGCGATCTGCGTCGGCGCCTACGAAGCGCAATACGCGTTAATCCTGGTGATTCCGCTTTTGTGCTGGTATCGGATACGCAAACCGCGCTGGCGCGAAGTCAATCTGACAGTCTTCTGGTATCTGGCGCCGGCTTTCAAATTGACTTACCTCGCTTTAATCGCGCTTACCGGGCGCAGCTTCTACCGGTCGAATTATGTTTATGCCGGCAGCGAAATTCGGGATGACAATCTCGTAGCGACAACCATCGACAATCTGCTCGAGGTCTATCACAGAACCTTCGTCCTTGGTTGGGGCGACGCGCTTACTGATCTAGGACGAAACAGTTGGCTGCCGCTGACGTTCGTTATGGTCGCGTTAGTGACAGCCAGCGCCTGGTACTTGTGGAAAAGGCAAGAAAACCAACTCTATGCAGATGAAAAAAATTTGATGTTGGGATTCCTGACTGGAGCGCTATTGATTGTGCCTGCGGTTGGGGTCTTGATCTGGCTCGGTTACTATAGTCAAGACTTGTGGCGGCTTTATCTCTATGTGCCGGGACCGGCCGCTATTGCCTTGTTCAGCCTCATCGCGTTAATCGCCAGCCGCATCCCAAGCGCTGGTTACCGTAACTTGGCTATTATAATCGCATGTTTACTGCTCATGTTTCCGGCGATTTCGCGTTTGATCCTCCAGCATGAACATTTCGTCCACAGCGCGAATAACAAAAGGCGGGTACTCCAGCAGATCGTAGAGATTGCGCCCGAATTGAAAAGCGAAACAAGAGTTCTTGTTTTGAGCGATATGCCCAGGGGTGTCCGGTTGTCCAAGCACATTGAAGAGATGAAATCGAATATGATCGGCAGCGCATTGTATGTCGTATACAGTGGCGGGGTTTCCGGTTTGGGTTCTATGTGTCTATCCGCAGAGAATTGTCATCCAATCTCAGATTGGGCTGATCATCTTGCCGATACGCTTGTCTTCTTGCTCCATGACGATCTTTCCCTTGAACTGGTTAGGGAGCCACAGACAATCTTTAGCGAATTCGACGACCAGACTTATGATGTGACAAGACTCTACAATCCGGATGCGCCATTGCCGCAGCGCGCCTACACTATGTTAGGATTGACTAGATCTTAACCTGCCCGAATATCGGCCGAGCGCAATCTTCGGATGAGTTCGCAACTGAAGCTGTCGCGGCGAGCCCTCGCCGTCCTCGCATTGGCGCTACTTAGCGCAGACTGCGTTTTCGGCTACCTCGCAATTCGACGAGCGACAAGCCTCACCGACTTCTTGTTTTTCCATCTTGGTGTATTTGGCTTGATGCTTTGCCTGCTCCTTGCAGCCTATTATCTTCTGCGTCCGCGAGCGGAGCAAGCGTTTTCCGCGCGCGCCGCACTCGTCTTTCTTCCGCTCTTGCTCGCGCCAGCTCTGCTAGTCGGAGCGATTGATCCCAGTCTGCCCCGGGAACTGCTGGAGATCATACATCGGCGCTTCCGACACCCGTCCTGGCAGTGGCTTGGGCTAACCTTGGCGGCAATTGTCTATCTCCCGCTGATAGCCCGCAAGCTGCGACAGAAGTGGCGAGAGCGGCAGTTTGCGGACCTGGCTGTCGGCGGCGCATTCATGTTCTTCTTGTTTTGCTTGTACCTGCCATTTGGATTCAATAGCATCGGACATTGGGAATCTTGGGGATACCGCGCCTATTTGGAAGGTCAACACTCGTGGAACGTTGAATACGAACTAACCACGCGCTTTTGGGTGATGGTCCCGCATCTGCTGGCGAGCATCATCGCCCCGGATTCATTTGTCGGCTTCCATCTGGCGCATCTATTGATCTTGTGGGGGAAGCTGACACTGCTTTACGGCATTTTGCGCAAGCTGGGATTTACCCGACCCTATGCGTATTTGACGACCATGCTTTTCATGGTCTATCCAGTAAATTCCGACTTGCTGTCGCTGCGGTCCCTGCCGAATCAATTCAGCGTCATGTCACTTCTTGCCGCGACGTTCTTGATGTTGGAATACCGACAGCGTCCAAGCCGCTGGCAACTCCTAGGCATTTGGCTGGGGCTGGTGTTCAACGTCGTCAGCAACGAAACCGCTTATGCGATCATCCTGGCGGCGCCAGCGCTCTGGGCTTCACGCCGGCATGCGCGCGCAGGCTGGCGAAACGCGCACTTAACTGTTATCTGGTACATGCTGCCAGCCTGCAAGATCGCGCATTTGCTGTTGCTCGCCTCGCTGAATTTGAGCTTCTACAACAGTTATGTTTTCGACAGCGCCGCCAGCTCAATCGGCATGAACATTGATGCGTTTATCGCGGTAATCCCCCGGTTGATGGAGGTCTATCGGCATACCTTTCTTGGCGGCTGGCTGGACGCGCTTGGAGCGGCCAGCGACAGCGAATGGCTGGGATTCAGTCTGGCGTTGGTGACGCTGGCAGGCGCGTTTTACTGGTATCTTGTCCGCGGCAGCGACTCGGAAAGACAAGAAGTCGAGTACAATGCCAAGATGCCGCCTGTCTTCGGCTTGCTGTTTGTGCTGCCGGCGGTAGGCATACTGATTTGGCTGCCTCAATACAGCGGGGATTTGTGGCGCATGTATTTCTATGTGCCTATCGGCGCGTCGATCGCGGTATTCGGTTTGGCGCGCCTGTTTGCCGCATGGGTGCTGCCCAGCCGGTACCGTCAGGCTGCGATAGGCGCGCTGTGCCTTGCTCTGATGTTGCCGGCCACGGCGCGCCTGCTGATGCAACATGACTCGATAGTCCGTAGAGCCCATAGCAAGGCGCGCATGCTTTATCAATTGATGGACGCTGTGCCGCGAATCGAAACAGACACAGTCATTTTGCTCACGACGGACATGAGCAAAGATGAGTTGGCCGCCTCGGCTATCAGCGAATTGCGCTATAGCAATGATCTTGACAATAGTATGCTGTTCCTGCTCTATGGGAACGGCGCGCCGGTGCAGTCGACCTTCTGCGTTGATGAAAAAGAATGCAGCGTATTTGGGGGCGAGAAGACGATATTTTCCTCGGATTCGCCGGCGCTGCTGCAGCGCACGCTTGCGCTAAACATCGCCGCGGACCTGTCCGTGGCATTGCTTGAACAGCCTGCTGAACACTTTGGCTTGGACACGCGCCTGCCCTATAATGTCGATAGGCTCTTTGAGCGCGATGCCGCCTTATCACCCCGATCTGAGAAAATGCTAGCGTCCGCGCGTCGAGCCAAAACGAAGCCATGACATTTAGAGAACACAAGATGCTGGAAAGAACTTCACAGGTTGTGAGGGGTAGCGGGCTGCGCATCCTGGTTGCGGCGCTTTTCTTGCTTCTTGTATTGGCGATAGCTGGTACCCCGGCGCCATCTATCGAGAAGACATTCGGCGGCGCGACCGTCAAGATCGCGGCGGACAGGGCGTGGGTGCTGCTGCCCGGGCGGTGTGTAACGATTACATGGGAAATCGCGGAGAAACTTCGAGTTTCGGTCAACAATCAAGACGTAGATAATATGGGCGAGATGGGATATTGCCCGTCGTTGCGGTCAATCAGTCCGGATTTCGAAATTGTTGCCGCGAATGGCGATCGCGAGACAGTTGTACTGGACATTCGTAATTTCCCGTCGGAAATAATCAATTGCTTGATTTTTCTCACAATAGTAATTTTGCTGGTTTTGGCGCTCTATTTTCTGATGACAGAACGCGTCAACGAGCCGATTCCCTTTGGCAGGGTTCATTTATTGGCTTTGCTTGCGTTACTGATGCTTTGCCTGCTCTGCCAAACTGGAGACTTGCTCCGGATTGAATACCTGCTTGATACTTTGAGCCGATTATTCAGCAGCCGAGCTTGGCAGAAATTTGGGCTCTTGCTGGCGGGGCTTGTCTTCACGCCTCTCATCTTTCAAGCGCTGCAAGGCGGTCTAAAACAGCGAATGTGGGAAGACTTTGTCGCTATTGGGGCATTCTTTCTGTTTTTGCTGATGCTGTATCTGCCTTTCGGCTTCGACAGCGTCGGGCATTGGGAAGAGTGGGTATTCCGCGCTTACCTGGAAAGCGAACAATCTGGCGTCAGTCCGGAATTGGTATCGCGCTTTTGGATTCTTGTTCCTCCATCCTTGGCAATTCTGATTAACTCAGAATCGTTCATTGGGTACAACATAGTCTACTTTTGCCTGCTTTGGGGCAATATGGTCTTGCTATATGGAATCTTGCGTAAACTTGAATTCAATTATTTCTTTTCATTTTTGCCCGTGGTTCTGTTTATAGTGTTCCCAATTAACTCCCATTTTATGTCGTTGCGATCGTTGCGCATCAGTTTCAATGTGCTGGCGTTGCAGGCTGCGTTTTATTTCTTGCTGGATTGCTCGCGGTCTCCGAGCAGGATGCGAATGTTGCGAGTATGGATGGCTTTGCTTTTCACCGTTTTTACTTACGAAATTGCTTACGCCATCATTTTGGTATTACCCTTGGCTTGGTGGTGTCGTCGACCGAGATGGTCTTGGAGAAATATAAACTTGACCGCGATTTGGTATCTCTTCCCGGGCGCCAAAATTGTGTTTCTATTGTTGCTGGCTACTGCCAATCGAGGTTATTACGGCGACAACATTGTTAAGAATGTCATCCACTCGGATCGATTAGGGCTTGAGTCAATAGGCCACTACCTGGACATTGTCGTAAACGTCTATCGTCAGACGTTTTGGTATAGTTGGAGAGAAGCACTGAGCGATTTGAGCTATGGCACATTGCTGATGCCGACCCTTGCCGCTCTTGGGCTGGTTGGAATAGTGGCATTCTACTTAGCTGCAAGAAGTTCCACTGCCGCTTTCCCATCTCGACAACAGATTGGCTACTTTATCTTGAGTGGCTTTCTTTTCATTTTGCCTTCGATTGGCGTTTTGATGTGGATAGAGAAATACAATCGTGATCTCTGGCGCATGTACGTCTATGCGCCTATTGGCGCTGCTATCGCGGTATTTTGGTTGTTAACACTAATGCTCTCATCTCTTAGAAATATCCGACTTCGCAAGCTGATTCTTACAGGGATGTGCCTACTGCTCATGTTACCAGCGCTTTCCCGCTTGTTTAACCAACATGCTCACTACGTGAGCAGCGCCAAAAATAAGGCAATTATCCTGCGACAGGTCATAGAACAAGCTCCGGCTATCGACGGTGACGCCAATCTAATTTTATTGACTGAGATGCTGGGGGTCGAGTTGCGGGCAAAAGGGATTTCAGAGTTAAGGACTGGCATGCTGCATAGCGCTATCGCTGTCCTTTATGAACATGAGGGTCCAAATCTCACCTTTGTTTGCATCATTGATAAACGCTGCTTTAAGGATGAGTTGGGCTTGCCCGCCTTCCATTTGCGGGAAGATACGGATTTCAGCGATCTGGTTATTTTCTATTTACACGACGACCTCTCCGTCGAGCTCCTGCGCAAACTGCCCCCCGAGCTCGGCGGACCAAGCAACGGCAGCTACAAGCCCGACCGTCTTATTGACACCTCCGCGCCCATACCGCCGCGCGCCCTCACCATGCTGGCATCGGCGCGGCGCGCAATCGCGAATCCATGATGCGGGACTATACAGTTAATGACATTGCGTAGACACTTATTCGTTAGTCGTATTTCCCTGCATTTGTTGTTACTTAATGCGATGATGCTCTTGCTTCTTGTATTGGCGATAGCTGGTACCCCGGCGCCATCTATCGAGACGACATTCGGTGGCGCGTCCGTCGAGATCGCGGCGGACAGGGCGTGGGTGCTGCTGCCCGGGCAGTGTGTAACGATTACATGGGACCTCGAGGGGATTCATTCAGTTTATATTGATGAGCGCGGCGCAATAGGCTGGGGCGAGATAATTTATTGCCCCGAGGCGGATGGCAATAGCCCTATTATTGATATCACGGCTGAAAACGGTCAATTGCGCGCTTTTGAGTTGAATATTCGATATTTTCCAGCGACTTTAGCGAAAAGTCTTGCCCTGCTGTTGTTAATATGCCCCTTTCTCATCGCCGCATATTATCTTGCCACACTGCGGATGATTGCACCAATCCCTCTGAATGCTAATCCGGCTATGACATTGCTTGCGCTTTTGCTCTTTTTGGCGCTAGTCCAAACGGCGCGCGCTTACAGCATTGAGAGTCTTCTAGGGGGACTGGGCAATGTCTTCACAACGAGAGCCTGGCAGACATTCGGCCTTGTCCTGGCTGGGGTCGTTTTCATACCGCTGGTTTTTGAGTATTGCCGACAAGGCATCAGGAAAAGGTTGAGCGCGGACTTTCTTGTAATCGGAGTTTTCCTTGCATTTATGCTTCTACTTTACCTTCCCTATGGTTTCGAGTCTATTGGACAAAAGGAAGAATGGATTAATCGAGCGTTTCTTGAAGGCAGGCCCTCGAGGATGAACAGAGAAGTGCTGATGCGTTTCTTCGCATTTTACGCATATCCACTGGCGGAAACGCTTGATTCCAATTCTTTTCTAGGGTTCCATCTGCTGAATTTTCTGTTTTTTTGCGGGAAACTGACACTTTTCTACGTAATTCTGCGACGGTTGCGAGTCGATAAATTGCCGGCATTCGTCACCACTATGGTTTTGACGGTTTACCCGGTCAATTCGTCATTAATGTCATTACGGTCATTCCCGTTATCGCTCTCAATTCTGACGCTCCTAGCCGCGACAAATCTCGTGTTGGATTACCTACAGAAATCCAATCGGCTGAGAATATTGAGTATATGGTTCGCGCAGATTTTGACACTATTCGTTCATGAGCATGCTTTTGCCATCATTCTTGTGGTCCCGCTTCTGTGGTTGCTGCGCGAACCACGGCGAACTTGGCAAAACTTCAACATGACCGTGATCTGGTATCTCGTTCCTACGCTTAAGATTATTTATTTGCTGATCCTGGCTAGCGTAGGGTTGCGGTTCTATGGCATACAATACGTCGTCGGCGCCGTTAGCGTAGACGGGACGATACTGGAAACTTTCATCTACTATGCCGACGTCATCGCTGACGTGTACCGGCAAGCTTTTTGGGAAGGCTGGCGCGAAGCGATCTCCGCTATGGGTGAAAACACAACCGTTGCGCATACGTTAATCGCGGTTGCGCTCGCAACTATCGTCATGGTGCTGCTGGCCATTGATAAAAAGGCAGGCGCGCTGCCATCTCGAAGAATGGCAATGATTTGGCTTTTTGTGGGATTGCTCTTTATTTTGCCATCTATCGGTGTTGGTATGTGGATTGACAAATACCACTCGGAATTCTGGCGATTGTATGTCAATGTATCATTTGGCGCCTCTATTGCCTTTTTGGGGCTGTTGCTCCTGCTGACTGCGCCTATCAGAGATTCTCGTATTCGCAAGGCTGTGGTTATTGTCATAAGCCTGTTACTTATGATACCGGCAACATCACGCCTCTTTGTACAACACGCTCATTTCCATAACAGCGCCAATGCCAAAGCGAAGATACTGCTGCAGATTGTTGAACAAGCGCCGAGCTTCGACTCGAATTCTCGCCTGGTTCTAGCCACCGATTTGTCGCTTGATGAGCTATCAGAACTTGAAATAGACGAGCTGTGGAGTCATATGTTCGACAGCGCGAGCTATTTGCTATATGGAGAGGACCGTCCGAAGGTTTCTTCACTATGTATTTTGGGTGAGGCATGCAGCACGAATGACATAGACGAAAGTTTACAGTATCTTGATATGTACACGGATTATAGCGATATCGTCATGTTCCGCCTGAACGACGACCTATCCGTCGAACTGCTGCGCGAACTGCCCCCCGAGCTCGGCGGACCAAGCAACGACAACTACAACCCCGATCGCTTGATTGACACTTCCGCGCCCATCCCGCCGCGAGCCCTCACCATGCTGGCATCGGCTAGGCGAGACTGACCCAATCGATGGCTCGAAAACCGGTGAGGCGTATGTCCTTGAAGCAGCGAATAAAAGTGCGGACAAACCGCGTTTGGCTGTTGCCGATGTTGATCGTGGCGTTCACTCTGCTCACCGCGCTTGCCATCTTTGGCGCGCCTACGCCGCAGATCAATACTGCCTTCGACGGGGCGACTGTCAAAATCACAGCGGACCGTGCTTGGACGATCCTGCCTGGCCAGTGTGTGAACATTGTCTGGGAAATGGAAGGCATACAATCGCTCTACGTTGACGGGCAGGGCAAGATCGGCTGGGGCGAGATGGCATTTTGCCCGGCGCTCATTTCAGCAAGCCCGCAATTTGAGGTCACTTCAGCAAATGGTGAAGAACGACCGCTGTCACTAGATATTCACTATTTTCCCATGGAATTGATTCGCAGTCTGCTTCTTTTCGTGATTCTTACCCTCTTGTTGATCGCGCCATATTATCTCGTCACTATGCGATTGTGGGAGCCTCTGCCGTTAAACGCGACTTTTGGATTGGCTTTGTTTGCATTGCTGGTCGCATGTTTGCTTGGCCAAACCGGGGATGCCTTTCGCACGCAAAGTATTTTCGTAGTTCTGGGGAAAATATTCCAAAGTCATACTTGGCAATTGTTTGGTGTTGTGCTGGGAGGCGTCGTCTATATCCCGCTTCTCATTTTATCGGTAAAAGCTAGGCGCGATCGGAAATCTGTTGCTGACTTCGCTGCTCTCGCGGTTTTCTTCGTGTTCCTGCTCCTGCTTTACCTCCCCTTTGGCTTCGACGGTATCGGTCATTGGGAAGAGTGGGTTATTAACGCCTACTTTGAGGGCCGCCCTTCCAAGTTAAGTGCTGAAGTTTTGACGCGCTTCTGGAGCATTGTGCCTCACGCTCTGGCATACATCATCAATTCCGAGTCCTTCGCAGGCCACCATTTCGTGAATTTGTTCATGTTATGGGGCAAGCTGGCTTTACTCTACGGAATCTTACGCAAGCTGCGCTTTGCTCCCTTGTACGCCTTTTTGGTAACACTGCTGTACATGGTCTACCCGGTCAATTCAATGCTGCTTTCCCTTCGCTCCATGCCCATGCATTTCAGCATGCTAGGGTTGCTGGCAGCTTTTTACCTAGCCCTGGATTATCAGACACGCCCCAGCCGCCTGGCCATAATCGGAATGTGGCTGGGGCTCCTATTCAACATCGGTTCCAACGAGTCGGGCTACGCGCTTATCTTATTACTACCGCTCCTATTCTGGTATCACAAACGTTTGCCGCACCGGGACAACATCGGCTTGACTATCAGTTGGTTCCTGTTCCCAGCCTGCAAAGGTATATATGTATTGTTGCTGGCTAGCCACAGGACAGTATTCTATGGGCGGGACTTGCTGGATGTCGAAGCAGGCGGGCAATCTCTGGCAATGGCAGTTGGCCGCATTTTGAGCGATCTGGCCGCCATCTACGGGACTTCATTCGTGTCCAGCTGGGTCGATGCAATTACGTCTCTGCAACAGAGCCCCTGGTTGGGCTGGGTCGCGCTACTGCTTGCTCCAGTAGCCTTGACGGCCTTATACGTGCTGCGCATGCACAGCGCGCCATCATTGCCTAATGCGCGGACGGACCTCGGGCTGATCATGTTGTCTCTGGCGGGCGTCGCACTGTCCGTTGGCGTGCTCATCTGGTTCGACAGATATAGCAAAGACCTGTGGCGTCTTTACTTTTATTTGCCAATCTTTGCCTCAATCGTCGTCTTTGCTATCTTGGTCCTCTTGACGGCGCGTTGTCGCAGCGTCGCTCAGCGGCAATTACTTCTCATTGGAATGTTTCTGCTATTGATGATCCCGGCTACGAATCGGCTGCTGCGACAGCACGAGCGCATCACGCACAGCGCGGACGTCAAGGCTAGTGTGTTGCTATCGATGATGGAACAAGCTCCGGCGTTCGATGCCCATGCCATCGCGATCATGCTTACCCATAAGAGCGTAAAAGACATTGAGGAGCTGGAGATTCGTGAGTTCGAGAGCAATATGATGGACAGCGCTTTCCACATATTGTGGCAAGACCGGGGACCACGCTTCGCCTTCCTGTGCGCTCGCTACAGGTGGTGTCATCCAAGCGATATTGATTACCATGGTTTTGTATTGAACGAAGGAGCCAACTTTGACGTAATGGTGTTGTTTCGTGTACACGACGACCTCTCCGTCGAACTGCTGCGCGAACTGCCCCCCGAGCTCGGCGGACCAAGCAACGACAGCTACAACCCCGACCGCCTAATTGACACTTCCGCGCCCATCCCGCCGCGCGCCCTCACCATGCTGGCATCGGCTAGGCGAGACTGACCAAACTGTGTTATAAGTCTCTCGATAACAACAGCGCGCGACGCAGGGTATTCAATCGATGGCTCGAAAACCGGTGATGCTGATTGTATTAGACGGCTGGGGCATACGCGAAACTGCGCACGGCAACGCGGTCGCGCAAGCGGAAACGCCCAATGTCGATCGCTGGGCTGCAACCAGCGAACGCGCGATCGTGCATTCGTCCGGGGAGCATGTAGGCTTGACGCCCGGGCAGATGGGCAATTCCGAAGTCGGCCACCTCAACCTGGGCGCCGGGCGCATCGTCTACCAGGATATCTCGCGCATCGCCCAGTCCATTGCCGACGGCTCGCTAGCGCGGAACACCGTTCTGCAAGACGCGCTGCGGACTCTTCGGGCTAGGCGCAAAAAACTGCATCTGATCGGCTTGTTAGGCAGTGGCGGCGTGCACAGCCATAGCGATCATCTCTACGCGCTTTTGGACATCGCAAAGGAATATGCCCTCGATCCTGTTCTGCACCTGATCACCGACGGGCGCGATACGCCGACCAAGGACGGCATTTCCTTTTGTCGCGAGCTCATCGACAGAATCGCTGTTGTCGGCCAGGGGCGCATCGCGACGGTCAGCGGGCGCTACTATGCCATGGACCGCGACCGGCGTTGGGAACGCACGCGCCTGGCTTATGACGCCATGACATTTCGTATGGCGGAGCGGCGCGCGCCCGATGCCCTGACCGCGATACAGGGGTCTTACGCTGCTGGATTGAGCGATGAATTCATTCAACCGACAGTGATTGGCGCCGACGATAGCTTGACGATTGACCCGGGTGATGCGCTTCTTTGCTATAACTTTCGCGCCGATCGCATGCGACAGCTTGCGGGCGCCTTTGTCAAACACGACTTTGCTGGCGCCGATCAGTTCCGTCCGCTGGACGATTTGCGGCTCATCACCATGACTGAGTATCTGGAAGGACTGACGGACAAAGTCTTGTTCCCGGTGGAACTGCTGCGCGATACCTTGGCGGAAACGATCAGCCGGGCAGGCAAGACGCAATATCACGCCGCCGAGACCGAGAAATATCCGCACGTGACATTTTTCTTCAACGGTCGCAACGAAGCGCCTTTCCCCGGCGAAACGCGAATGATTGTGCCGTCGCCACAGGTCGCTACTTACGACCTGCAGCCGGAGATGAGCGCCAAGGAGCTGAGCGCCGCAACGCTGAAGCGCCTGCGCGATGACGATGATGATTTTCTGCTTGTGAACTTCGCCAATCCCGACATGGTGGGGCATACGGGTTCGCTGCCCGCGGCGATCAAAGCGGTGGAAACGGTTGACGCCTGCGCGGGCAAATTGGTGGACGCGGCGCTGGAGAAGGGCGGGGTCGCGATTGTCACTGCCGATCATGGCAATTGCGAGCGCATGATCGACGCGGTCACCGGCGAAGCGCATACCTATCACACCGTGGGACCAGTCGCGCTGTTTGTGCTTGACAAGCGCAACTACCACGATTTACATGCCTGGGGCAGGCTGGCGGATGTCGCGCCGACCGTACTGGATTTGCTGGGCATTGAAAAACCGGCCGCGATGACCGGCGGCAGCCTGATTCGCGCCGCGCGCTTGTCGTCCCCGCAGGAATAATGCCGCGTCTGCGTCTGCCAAGAATCAGCTTGCTAGGGATTGCCGGGAAACTGCGCTAGCTCATTTTGCGCCTGAAATAATCAAGCATTTCCTGGAAGGCGTCGGTCGCGACGTCATCACGGCTCAACTTGCCGTCAGACAGCATGAATCCATGCGGTTCATTGGAATATACCTTGAGCTCAAAATCTTTGCCCGCCTCCCCTAGCGCTGTCGCATAGGCGTAAATCTCAGCGATGGGGCTGGGGCGGTCATGGGCGCCGTGAATGATGAGCATGGGCGCGTCGAGTTGGTCTATCAAATCAACTGGCGCGGCGGGATCGCCGAAGTTGGGGAAACCATACCAAGCTACGCCGGCCGCGAAGGCGTCGATTTGCGGCATGAATAGCATGGTATAGCGCCCGCCCGCGCAAAAGCCCGTCAGACCTATCCGCATCGGGTCAACGTCTGCGCGAGCGCTCAGAAAGGCAATGCTGTCGCGCAAGAGCTGCTCAACGAGCGCGTCCGCAGGACTGCGTTCAAAGGTTTGCCAGCCGATTGCCAGGACCACAAAACCTTCAGCGGCAAAATCTAGGGTCATTTCCCGGTAGCCGTCTTGCATGCCATTAAACGAATGTATCAGCACCACGGCTGGATAAATCCCTTCATCAGCGGGATAGGCAAGATAAGACTGGTAAGCCTGCCCTTGACTCATCACTGCAATATCTTCGCTGGCTACATCCAAATTGTCCTGCGCCAGCGCGGGCAGCGAAAAAGCCATTACAACGAAGAGAAGTAGAACGTATTTGATTTTCACGGATTTATCCTTATCATCTCATTTCAGCAGACACTCTATCATTTTGCTGGCGATAATTCAACTCTTTTAACTTTCGCACAAGGCATATCGCAGATAGTCGACATTGCTGTACTTTGGATTAGCGGATTAGGGGAATAGGATAAAGCAGCGCATGAAACGAGGAGCGAGCCTGCAGTTCCTGCGAGAGAATCCCGAGGTCTCGGTGCTGATCATTGGCGGCGGCGTCAACGGCATCGGCGTCTTCCGCGATTTGGCTTTACAGGGCGTCGATGCGCTGCTGGTGGACCGCGGCGACTTCTGCAGCGGGACTAGCGCCGGGTCTTCGCACATGCTGCACGGCGGCATCCGCTATCTGGAAAACGGCGAGTTTCGGCTGGTCAACGAAGCGCTGCACGAGCGCGACCGCATGCTGCGCAACGCGCCGCATTACGCCAAACCGCTGCGGACGACCATCCCCATCTTTCGCTGGTTCTCCGGCTTGCTCAACGCGCCGCTGAAGTTTTTCAACTTGCTCGACCGTCCGGGGGAACGGGGCGCGCTGGTTATCAAGCTGGGCTTGACGCTCTATGACTGGCTGCTGCGCGGGCAAGCCCTCATGCCGAAGCACGAATTTCGCCTGCGGGCGGCGGCGCTGCGCCAATACCCGCAACTGAACCCCGAGATCGTCTGCGCCGCCAGCTATTACGACGCTTGGATGCCCTATCCCGAGCGCATCTGCCTCGAGCTGCTGCTGGACGCCGAAGCCAGCAACCCCGATTGCCGCGCTATCAACTATGTGAGCGCCGTCGCGGGGGACGCGCATTCGGTGACCTTGCGCGACGAACTGGCTGACGAGCGCTTCCGTGTTCGCCCCAAAGTCGTGATCAATGCCGCGGGACCCTGGATTGACTTTGTCAATCGGCGCATGGGACGGGACGCGAGGCGCTACATCAGCGGCACGAAGGGCTCGCACCTGGTGTTGGATCATCCCGAACTCTTGGCAGCGACGGGTGACAGCGAAATCTTCTTTGAAAACGACGATGGCAGAATCGTGCTGATCCTGCCTTATCTGGGGCGCGTGATGATCGGCACCACCGACATCCGAATTGACGATCCCGATGACGCGGTTATCAACGATGAGGAAATTGATTATATCCTGGGCATGGCGGGCAAGGTTTTCCCAGCCATCCAGGTTGACCGCTCGCATATTGTCTTCAGCTTTTCGGCCGTGCGCCCGCTGCCCTATAGCGAAGGCGGCGCCACCGGACAGATTAGCCGCGACCACAGCATCAAAACGATTCGAGCCGATGACGCTTGTACTTACCCCATCTATTCGCTGGTCGGGGGCAAATGGACTACATTCCGCGCTTTTGCCGAACAGGCCACCGATCGCGCCTTGAGCGACCTGGATCTGCCGCGGCGAGCCAGCACCAAAAACATGGCTATCGGCGGGGGGCGCGCCTATCCGCGCAGCGCGGCGGCGCGGGAGCGCTGGCTGCGGGACTTGCAGCGGCGCAGCGAACTGCCATTGGACCGTCTGCGAGAATTGTTCGAGCGCTATGGGACGCGCGCCGACGACATCGCCTTGCACATCTCCGCAGGCGATGACCGCGCCCTGGCTAATCAGCCCGGCTATAGCCGCCGTGAAATCGCGTTCATCCTGCGTCACGAAAAGGTCGCGCGGCTGGAGGATCTGGTATTGCGGCGCGCGGCCATCGCCATGCTGGGCGACTTGACGCGCCCCCTGCTCGTTGAACTAGCGGATGTCTGCGCGGAGATATTGGGTTGGTCGGAGGAGAAAAAAGAGCGAGAAGTTCAGCATACGCGTGAACTTCTTCGCCGCAAACATCTAGTTAATCTGTAACGCTTGCGCCGCGGATAGGCTGCGCTTGAAAAAACCTAAGAAGCGCCGGGCGGAAAATGGCAGGGCTATTCGAGCCTCACGGCTGTTCCGCTGGCTGTAACCATTAACATGCTGCCATTGGAGCCCACGGTCTCGTAGTCTAGATCGACGCTCAGAATCGCGTTTGCGCCCAAGTTCCGGGCATTGTCCTCCATCTCGCTCAGGGCGATGTCTTTCGCTTTCCGCAGCTCCTCTTCATAAGCGCCCGAACGCCCGCCCACGATATCGCGGATGCCGGCGAACATATCCTTGAACATGTTGGCGCCCATGATGGCTTCGCCGCTGACGATGCCGAGATATTGCGCAACTGGCTGGTTTTCTACGCTTGGCGTTGTTGTGACGATCACTGTTCTATTGTCCTTAACTTGATTGGCAATGGCGCAGTATGCTACTGGCAGGTTGCGCTTTCGGCAAGTGCAGAGGCTATCTATCGGGCAAGAACAGCGACAATATCTGCTCGGCTGCGGCCGGCGCGGGCAAGTCGCCGCGCATCACCGCCGCTTCCATCCCCGGCAGCGCCTCTCGCACCGCAGGATGCGCGTAAAAGCTGTCGCGCAGGCGCGATTCAAGCGCGTCTTGCAGCCAGGCGCGCAACTGCTCTGCCCGCCGCGTTTTGAATAGGCCGCTCGCTTGGGTCGCCGCCACAAACTGCATGATGAGGTCCCATATTGCGTCCAGACCCTCGCCGGTCAAGCCCGATGCGGTATGAGCGCGCGTGGTCCAGCCCGGGCTGGCAGGCGCCACAAGACGCAAGGCGCGGTTGTATTCCGCGCGGGCGGCCTCTGCCGCGGGCTTGTTGTCGCCGTCAGCTTTATTGATGACCAGGGCGTCGGCGATTTCGATGACGCCCTTCTTGATGCCCTGCAATTCGTCGCCCGCGCCGGCGATCAGCAGCAGCAGGAAAAAATCCACCAGCGAGCGCAGGGCGATCTCGCTTTGGCCCGTGCCCACTGTCTCGACCAGGATCACGTCATAACCCGCGGCCTCGCAGAGCAGAATGGCTTCCCGAGTTTTTGCCGCCACGCCGCCGAGAACGCCCCCGGTTGGGGAGGGGCGGATGAAGGCATTGCGGTCGCGGGAGAGGCGCTCCATGCGTGTTTTGTCGCCCAGGATGCTGCCGCGGGTCAAGCTGCTGCTGGGGTCGATTGCAAGCACGGCGACCTTGTGGTCGCGCCCGGTGAGGTAGCAGCCGAAGCTATCGATGAAGGTGCTCTTCCCGGCGCCGGGCGCGCCGCTGATGCCGATGCGAATTGACTGCCCCGCGTATGGCAGCAACTCCGCCAAGAGCCTTTGCGCCGCTGTGGCGTGCTGTGGCGCGGTGCTTTCGACCAAGGTGATGGCGCGGGCCAGGGCGGCGCGGTCACTCGCCCGCAGGCTGGCAACGAGGGCTGGTAAATCTAGCGGTCTTTGCGGCTTTTGGGTCATCGCGAGCGTCGACAGTCAATTGCTTTACTTCATCATAAAGTATAGACTGAAAATGTCGCCTGCGGTTGGGCATTTGCCGCGGCTACAAGCGGAGATTCGGAACGGGTTAGGGAAGGACAAAAACAATGGCGCTTTTCTTATGGCAGTTCGCCTTCACAGCAAAGGCTTGGGAACGGCAGATGGGGGAACATATATCGCCTCTTGATCATCTGGATGACAAGGTGGCGGGCGAGTTTGGCGGGGCGGTGCGTCAGTCTTGGTACGCCTTTGGCGAGTACGACATTATCGCAGTGGTCGAAATGCCGGACAACGAAAGCATGGCCGCCTACGTGCTGGCGATGAACGCTTTGGGATATGTCTCCGGTGGCAAAACCACCGTTATGATGTCACGGGACGAAGGCGGCTCGGCGCTGAAGCGCGCTGGCGAAGCGATGGATCTGCGCTAGCGCCTCCCCTCGGCGATGCAGAGCGGGTTTCAGCCCCCGATCGCCATATCAAGGCGACGGCTCAATTCCAGCAGCACTTCCTTCGCGGCGACCGGGATGACCGTGCCGGGACCAAAAATCGCCGACGCGCCCTGGTCGTATAGGAATTGGTGATCGCGCGCGGGTATCACCCCGCCGATCACAACCATCATGTCGGCGCGTCCCAGCTCCGCCAGTTCGGCGACTAATTGCGGCAGCAGGGTCTTGTGACCGGCCGCCAGCGAACTGACGCCGACGATGTGCGCGTCGTTCTCCACCGCTTGCTTTGCCACCTCGGCCGGCGTTTGAAAGAGCGGCGCGATATCCACGTCGAAACCCATATCGGCAAAAGCGGTCGCGATCACTTTGGCGCCGCGATCGTGGCCGTCTTGCCCCATTTTGGCCACCATGATGCGGGGGCGGCGCCCTTCGTCGCGCGCGAAGGCATCCGCCAGTTGGCGCGCCGCGGCGAATTCGCCGGAGTCGCTGTACTCGCCGCTATACACGCCGGCGACAGAGCGGATGGTCGCTTTATGCCTGCCCCAAACTTTTTCCAGCGCCAGCGAGATTTCGCCGGTGGTGGCTCGCGCCCGCGCCGCCTCGATTGCCAATGCCAGCAAGTTGCCGTGGCCGCTTTCCGCGCAAGCGGTCAGTCCCATGAGCGCCGCGCGCAGCTTCGCCTCGTCGCGATCGCGGCGCAGCTGCCGCAGTCGCTTGATTTGCGCCTCCCGCACGGCGCTGTTGTCGACTTCGAGGATGTCGATGGCTTCTTGGTGGGCGCCTTGCTGGGCGGAGCGGTATTTGTTGACGCCGATGATGGTTTCGGAGCCGCTGTCGATTAGCGCTTGTCGCCGCGCGGCCGATTCTTCGATGCGCATCTTGGGCGCGCCGGTCTCCAGCGCTTTTGCCATGCCGCCCAGAGCCTCAATCTCTTGGATATGCGACCAGGCGCGTTTTGCCAAATCATGCGTCAATTTCTCGAGCAGATAAGAACCGCCCCAGGGATCGACCACATCGGCGATGCCCGTTTCATGCTGCAGGAAGAGCTGGGTGTTGCGGGCGATGCGCGCGCTGAAATCCGTCGGCAGCGCCATCGCCTCGTCCAGGGCATTGCTATGCAGCGATTGGGTGTGGCCCAGCACCGCCGCCATCGCTTCGACGCAGGTGCGAACCACGTTGTTGAAGGGGTCCTGGGCTTGCAAGCTCCAGCCCGAGGTCTGGCAATGCGCCCGCAAAGCCATTGACTTGGGATTTTGCGGGTCGAATTGCTTGACCAGTTTCGCCCATAGCAAGCGCGCCGCCCGCAGCTTGGCGATCTCCATGAAGTAATTCATGCCGATGCCCCAGAAGAAGGACAGACGCGGCGCGAATGTATCGATGTCCAGCCCGGCTTGCAGGCCGGTGCGCAAGTATTCCAAGCCATCCGCCAGCGTATAAGCCAGTTCGATGTCGGCGCTGGCCCCCGCTTCTTGGATGTGATAACCGCTGATGCTGATGCTGTTGAATTTCGGCATGGAGGCGGTTGTGTAGGCGAAGATGTCCGAGATGATCTTCATGGAGGGCGCCGGCGGATAGATATAGGTATTGCGCACCATGTATTCTTTGAGGATATCGTTCTGGATGGTGCCGGTCAGCCGCTCGGGCGCGACGCCCTGTTCTTCGGCAGTGACGATGTAAAATGCCAGTATCGGCAAGACCGCGCCATTCATCGTCATCGAGACCGACATCTGGTCCAGCGGAATGCCAGCGAAGAGCGTATTGGTGTCAAGTACGCTGTCGATGGCGACGCCGGCTTGACCGACATCGCCTTCGACGCGGGCATGATCGGAATCGTAGCCGCGGTGCGTGGCGAGATCAAAAGCCACCGAAAGCCCTTTTTGCCCGGCCGCCAAGTTGCGCCGGTAAAAGGCGTTGCTCTCTTCGGCTGTGGAGAAGCCGGCATATTGGCGAATCGTCCAGGGGCGGACGGCGTACATGGCTGGGTAGGGTCCGCGCAAAAAGGGCGGGATGCCGGCCGCGAAGCCCAAGTGCTCGACGCGCTCCAAGTCGGCCGCCCTGTACAGCGCCTTGATATCGATCTCTTCCAGGGTGGACCAAACAAGGGCGTCCGGATCTGCGCCGCTTTGCGACAGCACCTGATTTGCCCAGGCGGCTTCGTCGGGCTGGGACTGGCGGCGCTCCAGCGGGATCTTGCTGAAATCGGGGAACTGGGTCATTTGCCGACTCCCAGGCGGTTTTGCAGGGAGCGATTCAATGCCAGGCAGTCGCCGCCCGGATATACGAAGTCCGCGACGCCCAAGGCAGTCAAGCTGTTCACCTTTTCAATATCAGCGTCGCGATCAACAGCAACCAGGATGACCATTTGCGGTTTCCGCGCCTGGAACTCGCGCAGGAAGGATATGAAGATCCCGCTCTTGTCAACGCTTCCACAGACGACGCAGGCTTCCGCCCGGCTGGACAGCGCCGCTTCCAGCGCGTCTTCGACCGTGTTATACGCAGCGCCGCCCACACAGTCGAAGCCACCCGTCGCGTAAACGCTGATGGCGTCGTTCATCTTGGCTCTTGTGGCGCTGCCGCGGTCCATGCCGATAATGTGAACGCTTGGCGCTCTGCCATGGGCTTGACGATAGTCTTCGGCGTTCTGTCGGAGCCGCGCGTAGTCATCGGCGAGGCAAAGCGGCGAAAGCGGCTTGACTGTCAGGCGGTTGTCCGCATTTGCATTCTCCATCGAATTGCCCACAGCATTGTCCACAGGTTTCGGCAGCGGATTGCGGCTGCGGGGACGATCATCGAGATTGGGATACATATTGCTGCCGACCAGGACTGTTTTGCGCTCCGCCAGGTCGCGTTTGCGTTGCCTGGCAATTGCTTCGATACGCGCTTGAATCGTCCCGGACCGCAAAGCTGCCAGCAGCCCGCCAGCGGCTTCGATGTCTTGGAAGCGCTTCCAGGCGGCTTGCGCCAATTGGTCGGTTTGTTTTTCGATATGCCAGGCGCCGCCAGCCGGATCAATCAGCTTGGTCAAGCGCAATTCTTCTTGCAAGATCAACTGCAAGCTGCGCGCGAGCCGCCGCGAGAAGGCGTCCGAACCCCCGAGCGGCGCGTCGAAGGGCGGCACGGTGATGCTGTCGACGCCGGCCAGGGCGGCCGCCAGCGCTTCGCTGGTCGCGCGCAGGATATTGCTGTGGGCATCGAGCTGTGATTTATTTCGGCGCGCGCCGCGCGCATGAAGCTTGATCTTTTGCGATTCCAGGTCCGCGCCAAAGGCGCGCGCTACCTGCGCCCACATCATCTTTAGCGCGCGCAGTTTGGCGATTTCCGTGAAGAAATTTTCACCCACGCTCAAGAAAAAATGCGTCTTGCCGGCGACTTGATTGGCGTCCAAGCCACGGGCGGCCAGCTCTCGCAGGTAAACAACAGCGGTCGCTAAAGCGATTGCCAGCTCCTGCGTGGCGCTAGCGCCGGCGTCGTGATAGGCGTCGGCGCGCACGGCAATAGACCCGAGCCGCGGCGATGCCTCGCCCACAGCTTTCACGTGATCAGCCATCCGCTCGAAGCAGTCTTTGGGCGCGGCGCCCGTTCGCGCCAAGTCGCGCAGCGGATCATAGCCAATGCAGCCGTTTAACTGCGCCAGCGTTGCTGCCGGCAGGGCGGCGCGGAACAATTGGCAGGCGTTTAAGGCTGGTGCGCCCTCAGCCAGGAAAAGCGGCGCTTGGCGCAGGTCGATATCGGCCAGCGCAGTCCGCAGATCGGCAATCGTCTCTATGCGCGGACATGAGCCGAGCACAATGGCTGTCTGTCCATTTGCCAGCGCCTCAGTCAGCGCTTGATTGAAGGTCTGCGGGTCGGGGATATCAAGTTCCTGGGCGATGAGCCAGGGACCTTCATGGTAGCCGGCCGCGCGCGTCCCGCGCCGGAAGGGATATTGACCCGGCAGACTGTCGCAGTCGGATATGCCATCGAGGTCGTCGACTGTCGCGATGGGCGACAAGTCGATGCCGTCATAGCTGCGCTTGGTCAAAGAATCCAGCGACCGTCCGCGCAGGGATTTTTCAATCGCCGCGATCCATTCGTCCCGCGAAACCCCATCAAATTCGGGGAAGAGCGGGCTGTCATTCGCTACTGTCATCGTCCGGCCTTGGCTCGAAATGCCGCTCATTATAGCGCCTGAAGCGCGGCTGTGGAATTGCGCAAGGGGCGGATGCCAGAGCAATCGCACCACATTTTCTTCACCACCAAGGACACCAAGATTTATCCACTGATCTGCAAAAAAAGCAGACATTGCAGGGGCGTTTCGCTGAAACGCCCACAAATAATAGGTTATTTTCGTGGGCGGCTCGCGAGCCGCCCCTACCGTTTCCAATTATTTTGTTGGATATACTGATCGTGACCCGTTTCTATGGACAGCGTGCTCACCAGGTCACATGCAGGGTGACGGGACCGCGAAAGGAGATGTTGCGCGTGTATTCGATCTGCTGGTCTGGCAACAGGCGCAAAGCAGGCAGCTCCCGCGTCAAGGTCTCTAACAGGATGGTCATTTCCAGCCGCGCTAGCGGCGCGCCCACGCAATAGTGAATGCCATAGCCGAAAGCCAGATGCTCTTTCAAATTGTCGCGCTCGCTGACGATGGCGTCCGGTTCGGGGAAAACGTCCTCGTCGCGATTGGCGGAATTGAGCATCAAGAGCAGATTGGACCCGGTCGGAATCTCGACGCCGCTGATGACGCTTTCATTCGCCGTCAGACGCCGCCAGGCGCAAACCGAAGGATCGTAGCGCATCATCTCTTCGAAGAATTGCGGGATGGTCTCCGGCTGCTCGCAGAGCCTCTGCCACAGCTCTCGTTGCGACAGGCAGTGCAGCAGCGCGTTGCTGATTTGCGCCGTGGTTGTCTCGTGACCGGCCACCAGCAAGGTGATCATGCAACTGGCGATTTCGTTGATTGTCAGCACATTGTCATCGCCATTGCGCATGCGGATGAGGTCGCTGGTGAGATCGTCGGCGGGGCGCGCCAGCTTGGCGCGCACCAAGTCGACGACATAATGCCAGAAGGGGATGAGCCGCTGCGTCATCTCGATTTGCTCTGCGGCGGTGGGCTTGCCGTAATAGAGCTTGATGCGGTTGCCCGCCCATGCCTTCACCTGCGGCACATCGGCGTCGGGCACGCCCAAAACGTGAAACAGGACATAAGCTGGGTATTCAAAGGTGAGTTCGGCGACGATATCGACCGGCGCCCGCCTGCCGAGGCGCTTGACCGAGCCTGCGGCAATCTGTCGGATAGCGGGCGCGAAGCTCTTCATGCGGCGCGGTGTGAAGAGGCGGTTGACCAAAGCGCGGATGCGACTGTGGCTCGGCGGCACATTGTTGGAAAGCACGGGTTCGGGACTGTAATCGCCCACGGCGAGCATGCGCTTGACTGCCGCGGGAAACGGGACGATGGGGCTGATGGTGTTGGCGGCGGTGTAAGTCTCGTGATCGCGGAAGATGGCTTTGACGTCGGCGTAGCGCGTGACGACCCAGTAGTCGATGTCGGGACAGTAGAAGACGGGCTGCTCCCGCCGGGCGCGGGCAAGCAGCGGGAAGGGGTCGCGCAGGTCCAGCGGGTCGAAGCTGTGGTTGAAACTACTGATTGGACAGCGCATAGCTTGGTCTGTTTTCCGTTTTGCTATTGGATCGCGCGCATTGCCAGTGCGATATCCGCAGATCCTATGATTAGATTCAATGAACTGTTCTTTTGCAATACATATTTCGATCGTCGACCGACGCTTTCGCATGTCGGTACTGCATCGTTTTGGCATTATCTTGAGAAGATGGTTAGTTGGCGGTTGCTGCAATAACTAGTAGCTACGAGTTGCCCTGCCGCCCTTTGGCTTTGCGACGAACGAGGTCCAGCACCCATCTCGCGCCGATTATGATTGTGGCGGCGAGCGAATTAAAAGTCACATCCATGAGGTCGTAAACGCGGTTGGGCAAAAGCGACTGAATACCCTCATCGAGCCAGCCCAAGAGCACTGAAATGATTAAGGCGAGGATGGCGGGAACGGGTACGCGCCGGCCGTTCGCTTTGCGCTCCAGCAGCGCTTCGTGAACCAGCGCTGCCACCAGGCTGTACTCAAACAGGTGGGTACGCTCTTCTGGCGTCGCAATGCCAATTCTGAGCCATGCCATCAGATAAACAATCAGGATGCCGGCTCCCACCGCGATCTCGGCGCGGCCAGGTCGACCTCGAATAAAAAATATTGCGATCGCCACCAGCGACCACAGAGAAACCACAAACATCGTAGCTGTGAGACTGTTACGCTCGCGGAGTATCGCGGCTATAGCAGGGGCATGCGCCAGGGTGGCGTAAATCGCTGCCAAGACGGTGACAAGCGCTGTCCAAAGCCGACGTTCGCGAGTGGAACTGAAAAGCGACATGGCGATCACTGAAGTATCTGGAATAGATGGGGCGCAATGATTTTATGCAAATACGTAGGCCGGAATCAATGGTTGCAAGTTGGAATGAAAGTCAAAAGCCAAGGTTAAGGAAATATCCCTGTAGGCTAGCGCGGCGTATTCCAGCAGCGCATGGATGGGTTTTAGCGCAAGGTTTCATCAGCCTCGCGCGCCAGTTCTTGGATTTCCCGCGCGCTGATGTCGCTGTCTTCGAATTTGCTGTAGATGGTCAGCAAGGTCACGACATCTTCAATCTGGGCGTAATAGATGACGCGGAAGCCGCCGCTCTTGCCGCGCCGCGCCGCTCGGTTGGGCAGTCGCACCTTGTAAACCGCGTAGCCGACGCGCAGGATGCGCTGCCCGGGGCGTCCGCCTTGCGCCAGACTCGCGATTAGGCTCTCAATCTCATCAATTGTCTTGGGATATTTGCGTTCGATCCGTCTGAGCCGCCTCTTAAAATTCGGCAAATCTCTAACGAGAGTCGGCATCACCGTATATTTCTCGTCGCAGCTCTTCAAGGGATTCCAGCGCGGGCCTGCCTAGACCGGCTTTTGCCTGGATAATGCCGATGCGGATGTCTTCGAGGATTTCTTCTTTGGTCGGCTCGCGGTCGTCGTCTGCTTCAAGCGCTGGCGGCGCTTGGCTCAAAGTCGAATTCAGTTTGTCGGGATCCATAGCACACCTCCAGATTTCCAAACATATTGTAGCGCAAACTGTTGGGACAAGCAGGAATTTACATTTGCCTGTTTTCGTCAGCCTCGCGCGCCAGTTCTTGGATTTCCCGCGCGCTGATGTCGCTTTCTTCGCTTTTGCTGTAGATGGTCAGCAAGGTCACGACATCTTCAATCTGGGCATAATAGATGACGCGAAAGCCGCCGCTCTTGCCGCGCCGCGCCGCTCGGTTGGGCAGGCGGACTTTGTATACGGAAAAGCCGACGCGCGGGATGCGCTGGCCGGGGCGTTCGCCACACTCCAACTGAACCAAGAGACTATCAACTTCATCAGCCGTTCTGCGATATTTACGCTCAAGCCGTTCAAGTCGTTTGTCAAATTCCGGCAGGACTCTAACGTTCTTTGGCATCGCCGTAGATTCTTTTCCGCAATGCTTCGATGGCTTCTCGCGCTGGCATCCCTTCCTCGCCGGCGAGAACTTGCCGCAGGCCGATGCGGATGTCTTCAAGGATTTCTTCTTTGGTCGGCTCGCGGTCGTCGTCTTCCGCGAGTGCTGGCGGCGCTTGGGTCGCAGTTGGATTCAGTTTGTCGGGATTCATAGCACACCTCCAGATTTCCAAACATATTGTAGCGCAAACTGTTGGGACAAGCAGGAATTTACATTTGCCTGTTTTCGTCAGCCTCGCGCGCCAGTTCTTGGATTGCCCGCGCGCTGATGTCGTTTTCGTCAGACTTCGAATAGATCGTGAGCAAGGTCACGCGGTCGCTGAATTGGACATAATAGATGACGCGAAAGCCGCCGCTCTTGCCGCGCCGCGCCGCTCGGTTGGGCAAGCGTACTTTATAGACCGCATAACCGACGCGCGGTATGCGCTGCCCGGGGCGCTCGCCACGCTCCAACTGAACCAAGAGACTATCAACTTCATCAGCCGTTCTGCGATATTTACGCTCAAGCCGTTCAAGCTGCTTGCCAAATAGCGGATGATATTTAACAGTGGTCGGCATCGCCGTAGATTCTTCGACGTATCGCTTCAATTCCTTCTCGCGCTGGTATTCCTTCTTCACCAGAAAGCGTATCCCGCAAAGCGATGCGGATGTCTTCGAGGATTTCTTCTTTGGTCGGCTCGCGGTCGTCGTCTGCTTCGAGCGCTGGCGGCGCTTGGCTCAGGGTCGGATTCAGTTTGTCGGGATTCATAGCGCGCCTCCTGAAACGTTGCTTGAAAGTATAGCGCAAGCGGGCTGGGCTGGGCAAGCGACGCTATTCAATTTGGCGCGGAATCGGTTATCATTGCCGCAGCGGCGAGGGCTTGAATTTGGAGGAAGCGATGACAGTTAAATTAGGCATCATCGGCGCGGGACGGGTTGGGCGGCTGCATGCCAATATCCTGACAAGCCGCGTGCCAAAAGCCAAGCTGCTGACGATAGCCGATATCTTCGCCGAATCCGGCAAGTCCGCTGCGGAAGCTTACGGCATTCCCGATTACACTGCCGATGCCGGCGAGTTAATCAACAGCGGCGAGCTTGAGGCCATCGTGATTTGCTCCTCCACCGATACCCATGTGGCATACATTGTCGATGCGGCGAATGCCGGCAAGCACGTCTTCTGCGAGAAGCCCATCGACCACGATCTGTCCGCCATCGACCGGGCGCTGCGCGCCGTAGACGCAAATGGCGTCAAGCTGCAAATCGGCTTCAATCGGCGCTTTGACGCCGGGCATGCGCGGCTCAAGCGCGCGATTGAAAATGGCGAAATCGGGCGGCCGCATACGCTGACGATCACCAGCCGCGATCCCGCGCCGCCGCCGATTGACTATATCAAGGTATCCGGCGGCTTGATGATGGACATGATGATTCACGACTTCGACCTCTGCCGTTTTCTGCTGGGCGATGTCGAAGAAATGTACGCCATGGCTGATGTCATGGTCGATCCAGCGATTGGCGCAGCCGGCGATGTCGATACCGCGAAGGTGATGCTGCGCTTCGAGAATGGCGCGATCGGCGCGATTGAGAACAGCCGCCAGGCGGTATTCGGTTATGATCAGCGCGTGGAGGTCTTCGGCAGCGGCGGCGAAGCGCGCGCCGGCAATGTGCATCCCAATCAAGTGACCATCAGCGACGCCAGCAGCGTGCGGCGCGATCTGATCATGCGCTTCTTCGTGGAGCGCTATTTCGAAAGTTATGTGGCGGAGATGATCGCTTTTGTAGATGCTATTGAAAACGATACGGATGTGCCGGTCAACGGCGATGACGGCCGCGCGCCGGTGCTGATGGCGCTGGCGGGGCTGCGCTCGCTGGCTGAGAATCGGCCCGTACGGCTAGATGAGCTAGAGGCGTGATGGGCATTCAGTATTCAATCAAGCCTCCCCTCAAAAAGAAGTCGGGGCTTATTCTTGCATGATGACGTAGCCGAATGAGTACTTACGAGAGTACATTGAATACTTGGCTGGCTGCTGTCCTTCGAGAGCGCGGACTGGACGCGCGCGCGGAAAGCGGACAAGGCGGCGGCAAACGCCTGGATGTCGAAATCTCTCTCGACGGGCTGAAGATCGCGCTGGAAGCGGAACAGGGTTTTAGCACGACGAAAAAAACTTCGGCGATTAAAGATGCCGACAGCCGCCTGCGTGATGACCTGGCTGATTGCGCGGTCGCCATTTGCTATCCGGAGGGCTTGCGCTCGGCGACTGAGCTGGCGGAATGCGAGGCGCTGCATACGCTGCGCACGCACAAGGAACGACCGCCCGCGAAGAAAACCAGTTGGAAGCGGGATAGCATAGCGCAACTGGTCAGCGTCATCCGAAAAATCCCCGACCAGCTCGGCGACCCCGACGAAATTGCCAATCGCCTGTCTTTCAGCTTGGATCGCGCCGTTGCCCGGCTCAATGAAAGCCAAAAGCAGGATTTAGCCGCCTGCCTGGATCTGCCAGCCGGCAAGCCCACAAAAATCGAGTCAGGTCATGCGCCGACCAGCCGTTTCAATCAAGCCGCCAAGCGCGCCATGCTGGTCGTCGCCACCGCCGTCATGTTTCACAGCCAACTGGACAAACATCGACATCAGATTAAGCCGCGCGATTTTGAGGGCGATTGGTCCCCCGCCAGCGCCAGCCAGTGCGCAAATAGCGCCGATCCCATCGGCGCTTTCCAAGATGCCTGGAAATTATGGCTCCTCGTCGATTACAAGCCGATCTTCGACACGGCATGCAGCGCCCTGCAAGCGCTATCTGGCTCGAATGAATTCGCTGCCGCCGTGCAAGTTGTCGCCCGCGCATCCTTGCAAGTCACGCGCAATATCGTCGGCCTGCGTCATGATTTGCTGGGGCGCATCTTCCACAAAGCGCTCGACACCGCCCGCTATGACGGCTCCTTCTACACCACAACCGCGGCCGCGACGCTGCTGGCGAACCTGGCTATCCGCGAAGACATGCTCGACTGGTCGGACAGCGCTGCCATCGGGGAGCTGCGCATCACCGATCCGGCTTGCGGCACGGGCACGCTGCTGATGGCGGCCGCCGAGCGCATCCGCGATTTGACGGGCGCGGCCCGCAACCGAGACGAAGTTTCCCGCCGGCTCATCGAACAGGTCTTGACCGGCTACGATGTCAACTTGACGGCGACGCACCTGGCGGCGACCACCTTGGGTTTGCTCTCGCCGACGACCACATTCGAGAATATGAAGATTTTCCGCGCCTTGCTGGGCGTGGACAAGAACAATGAGGCGAAACTGGGCTCGCTGGAATTTCTGGACGCGGGGGTGGACGGACAGCCGCGCCTGCTGCCCTGGCCCACCGGCGTCGAGCAAATCGAAACGCAAGAAGAAGTCGCCCAAGCCGAGCCAGCCGACCTGGTGATTATGAACCCGCCCTTCACGCGGGACAGCCTGCGGCACGACCAGTTCAGCCGCGCGCAGGAGAAGCAGCTCAAGGCGCGGGAGAAGGCGCTGTTTGCGGGTCAGCCGGTGCATTTGTCTAGCAACGGCAATGCCTTTTTGGTTCTAGCCAATCGAATTGTCAAATCTCGACATGGGGCAATCGCAGCGATCTTGCCGCTCGTAACGGCGACAAACGCTTCGGCGTTAGGCATTCGCAAATTCTTGGCAGAGCATTTTCATATCGATACGATTGTTACTTCGCACGACCCGACGCGCATATACTTTTCGGAGAATACCAGTATCGGCGAGATGCTCTTGCTTTGTCGGCGGAAAAGCGCCCCCCACCCCCTAGCCCCCTCCCCCACAAGGAGGGAGGGGGAATCACCTAGCGAGCCCGCCAGAGATTCTGGTCTTCCCGCTTTACGCGCAAGATCACTTGATACTAAAGCGTTCCAAAAACATGGAAAAAAGCCCCTCCCTCTTGATGGGGGAGGGGTTTGGGGTGGGGGTGAAATGCTCCCCGAAAAATGGCAAATCCCGCCCGAGCTTGAGCGGCGGATGCAAGCAGTGGCGCGTGAACTGCGCAAAAACCCAACTGCCGCCGAAGACAAACTCTGGCAGGCGATTCGCAACAAGCAGCTTGACGGACGCAAGTTCCGCCGCCAGGTTGCTATCGGCGCCTTCGTCGTTGATTTTTACTGCTCAACTGAACGCTTGGCGGTTGAGGTCGACGGGCCTATCCATGACCGGCAGGTTGAAGCGGACAAGATTCGCCAGGAACTCATTGAATCACTCGGCATTCGTTTTCTTCGACTGACAAATGATGAAGTCGAGCGTCATATTGAAGCATCGCTGAATAAAATTCGCCGGCGCTTTATCAATCCTAAGCTCGCCAAAAGCGACGAAAGCCCCCTCCCTCTTTATGGGGTGGGGGTGAGTCCACCCACCAAAATCGTCAACCTCTACGAAAATCCAGCGACTCCGGCCGACGCCTTGGGCGTGGCGCGGGATATTGCCGAGGGCAATGTCGAAAACATAAAAGGCACGGCGCAACACTGGTCCCAGGAGCGCATTGCAGAAGGCGACTGGGGCGGCGTGCAGTTTCTTTCGCCATATCTTTGTGAAAAATTCGCAGAATTGCGCGAAGACGAGTTTTTCGCCTTTCGAGAACTTGGGCATATAACCGATTTAGGTCCCGATGGTCGTGGCATTAGAGGTATGTTTAAGAAATCAGAAGTACCTGACTTAAAAGCAAGAATTGCATTATGGGATCATAAAACCGATTTTACTCAAAAGATGTTTGCCCGACATGATACTTACATCATTCCAAAACCGGGAAAACTTCGTCAAGCTGATAACTTATGGGAGCAACGAGGTACGTTACTTTTGGCTATGCGCGCGCGCTTAAACACTGTGCGGCTGGTTAGCGTTCGGCTATCTCAGCGTGTTCTGGGTTCGGCTTGGGTTGCTTGCAAGCCCTTTACTCAAGATGGGAAAATAGAAAAAGCAATTTGTGTCTATCTTAATTCGACTATGGGTTTTTTGGCTATTCTAGGGAATCGCTCAATCAAAGACATTTCGTATTCACAATTCTCAATGGACGACCTGCGCCGCATACCCGTGCCCGACTTTGACGCGCTGAGCGAAAGCCAAGTCACGGCTCTGGCGACGGCTTTTGACACGCTCTGCAATTTCACCCTGCTGCCGCTGCCGCAAATCATGGCTGACGAGACACGTCAGGCGCTCGACCGCGTGGTCACCGACGCGCTCGACATCCAGCCCGAAGTCGTCGCCAACATCCGCCGCGAACTCAGCCGCGAGCCGTCCATAACAGGCAAGTCTTATGAACCGTAGACTCCCACCCCCAAACCCCCTCCCCCAAGATGAGGGAGGGGGCTTAGTCCCTATAACGTGGGATGCCCGCCATAGAGATGGCGGAAAGGGTCCGGGGGATGGGGGACAACAATGAAAAAAACTTACGATTCCCTGCACATGGGGCGCAGCTCCATCGACCTCTATTCCAACGACATCGGCGCGCCTTTTACCGAGATTGACAGCTTCGCGGCTTATGTTGGCGGCTCGCCGACCAATATCAGCGTCGGCGGACGGCGGCTGGGGCTGCGCACGGCTTTGCTGACCGCCGTCGGCGACGACCCGGTCGGCGATTTCATCTTGCATTTCATCCGGAACGAAGGCGTGGAAACGCGCTTCATCCCGCGCAAGCCGCAGCATCGCAGCTCGGCGGCCGTGCTGGGCATCGAACCGCCCGACAAGTTTCCGCTGGTCTTCTATCGCGATAACTGCGCCGATATCAACTTGACCATTGATGATGTGCTGGCGGCGCCGCTGCGCGATTGCCGGGTCTTTCAATTTGCCGGCACCAACCTGAGCCTGGAGCCGAGCCGCAGCGCCACCATGTTCGCGGCCGAAACGGCGCGGGCGGCGGGCGCGCAGGTGATCTTTGACGTCGATTTCCGCCCCGATCAATGGCATGACGCGCGGGCTTTTGGCGTGGCGGCGCGGGCTGTTTTGCGCTCGGTTGATGTGGTGATTGGCACCGAGGACGAGATCAATGCCGCCATGCTGCGCGACGAAGCGCAGATGAGCCTGACGCACTCGCAAGTCTCCGATACCAAAGTCGCGGGCGATACCCGCTCCGCCATCAAGACCATGCTGGGCATGGGACCAGGCGCGGTGGTGGAAAAGATCGGACCGCAAGGCGCGCGGGTGCACCTGCGCGAAGGCGAGGTGATTGACGCGCCCGGTTTCCCGGTCGAGGTGACCAATATCCTGGGCGCGGGCGACGCATTCGGCGGCGGATTCATCTATGGCTTGGTCAAGGGCTGGGGCTGGTATAAAGCGGCGCGTTTGGGCAATGCCTGCGGCGCCATCGTCGTCACCGAACACGGCTGCGCCAACTTCATGCCAACCATGCCCGAAGTGGAGGCATTCGCCGCGCCTTACGGCGGACTGGACTAAAGCGGGAGCAATCATGGTCACAAAAACGAACGAAGAGGGCTGGATCACTTATATGAGCGGGGATGACCTGCTGGCCCGCGCCCGAGCCGAGCGAGAAGCGCTGGCGGCACTCTGGCAGGGCTTGAGCGAAGCGGACATGACACGGCGCCCGGGTCCGCATCCCGAATGGTCGGTTAAGGACCTGATCGCCCATATCACCTGGTGGGAAGGCTCGACGACCAATTTGGCGTCGCGCGCCTTGAGCGGGGAGATGATCGCCCGCCCGAAAACGACCGACGAGGTCAACGCCAGTGTCTATGCGGACAATCGCGATTTGCCGCTGGAGACCGCGCTCGAGATGTTCGAGGCCAGCTTTCCGCCGCTGGAGAATCTGCTGCGGCGCATGACGGACGAAGAAATCAATGACCCGGAAGTCTGCAATATCCGCGATATGCCGCTGCTCTATTTTTTGGCGGGCAATACCTTCGTCCATTACGCCGATCATATCGACGACCTGCGGGCTTACGTCGACAGCCTGCCCCCACCCCAAACCCCTCCCCCAAGATGAGGGCGGGGCTTAATTGCCTATGTATGCCCGTAAAATACAGTTGTGGAGTATGAGTCTCTATTAAAGGAATGACGTAAACTTAAACACGCAAATGACTCCCCTTCCCTCGTTCTGGGGGTAAGGGGCTGGGGGATGGGGGTAAACATGCAATACACATCAGAATCCATGCTAATCAAATCCAAGGACAGCGGCGGCTCCGGCATCTTCGCCGAGGTCAGCGCCGGGCAGGCGGGCTGGGATTATCTCAACATGGCGGCTATGCGCCTGCGCCGCGGCGAGCGCTTCAGCATTGAGACGCGCGGGCACGAAAACGCCACCGTCATCTTGGGCGGCGTCTGTGATATCAGCACCAGCGACGGCGACTTCAAGAACGTCGGACGCCGCCCCGATGTCTTCAGCGGCATGCCCTACGCCATCTATCTGTCGCGGGACAAAACCTTCGAGATCACCGCGCGCAGCGACACGCTGGAATTCGCTTCTTGCTGGGCGCCGACCGATCAAGATTTCCCGACGCAACTGGTCACGCCCGCTGATAGCGAAATCGAGCTGCGCGGCGGCGGCAACGCCTCGCGGCAGATCAACGGCATCCTGCCGCCGGGCTTCAATTGTCACCGCATCGTCGCCGTCGAGGTCTATACGCCGCCCGGCAACTGGTCGAGCTATCCGCCGCACAAGCACGATGTGCACAAAGAGGACGACGCCGGCAACCTGCTTGAAGCGGACCTGGAAGAGATCTACTTCTACAAGATTGATCATCCCGGCGGCTATGCCTACCAGCGCGTTTACAATGACAACCGCAGCATTGATGGCCTCATGCTGGCGGGGCATCACGATGCCGTGCTGGTGCCGGAGGGTTATCATCCCGTCGTCAGCGCGCATGGTTATACGACCTATTATTTGAACTTCCTGGCTGGCAGCGCGCAGTCGCTTGCGAACAGCGATGACCCGGCTTATAGCTGGGTGCAGGGGACTTGGACCTTTGTGGATCCCAGGTTGCCGATTGTGCATCATGGGATGGAGGGCTAGGGGCAGGATGGCCATGCGAAACTCAGTGCCGCAAATCTACCCCCCTCGGTCCCCCCATTGCAATGGGGGGATGACCGCTACGTTGTCGAAACTCCGCGTAATGCGAAGCTCCCCTTCCCTGAAGCCTCGGGGAAGGGGTCGGGGGATGGGGTTGAACAAGAGGCAGTCTAGGCTCTAATTTCTTGCTTGGGATTATTCGGAGTAGGGTAAATGCGGATTACAAAGATAGCGGTGAAGGGACTTTTCGGCATGTTCGACCACGAGATCCCTTTGAATCAGGAGTCTCGGACTACGATTATTCATGGTCCGAATGGAGTGGGTAAGACTGTGCTACTTCGTCTGCTGGATTGCTTGTATAATTGTGACTATGAATTTATGGATGAAATTCTATTTGATGAATTTCGGGTTGACTTTGACGATGGAGAAGTCGTTACGATTAAGAAAGAAATAGAGTCTGAAGATGACAGCGATCCTTCACAGTTTTTGATCAAGTTCAATGATTGCGCCGAGACGGAATACGCGCCATTCAAGCTGTTGACATATGGTAAAGATTCTTTCAATGGAGCCGTGCAGCGTCGCTTCCCTGATCATGTGCGAGTAGAATTAGACGGTAAATCTTACTGGCTGACAGATGCAACTGTAGATCGCTACATAAGTAACGGTATCCTGTCACCTAGAGATCTTGTTAGCAAGAAAGATATTCTCACTGCGGACTCTTCCAAGTTGTACCAAACTCTATATCGTGAGCGACCAGAATGGTTCCTTCGTATCTTTGACGAAACTGAAACTGTATCAATACAAATTCAACGAACGCAGAATGTTGCAATCGTTGATTACGATTTGCTTGAGACCACTGGCGATAGGCGATTTCACGTTAACCCTATCTTAAATCTTGAACCTTTATCTTTCGTTGCAGACGGTCTGCGGGGGTTAAGCCAGGAACTATTTCGACCCGAAGTAAAGCTTTTCTACAACATCGTCAGAGAACGCGTTCTCTTTAAGTCATTTGAATTGAGTACAGATGACTTCAGATTTGTTGCGGATAGCGGCAGGGAGGTACCATTATCGGCACTATCCTCTGGAGAACAGCAATTCCTCATACTCTATTACCGGCTCCTCTTTGAGATCAAACCCAACTCACTCGTCTTGATTGACGAGCCCGAACTGTCGATGAACGTCGTCTGGCAGCGTAACTTCTTAAAAGACCTTGAGCGCATCGTCGAGCTTTGCGAATTCGACGTGCTCATCGCCACACACTCGCCGCAAATCATCCACGACAAGTGGGATTGGATGGTGGCGCTGGGCGAAAATATCGAAAGTGAAGAGGCTGACGACTAATGCCTGTCATGCATGCTGAGGACCTGGTCAGCGAATACATTTTGCGCCGACATACAGGCAAGACCTTTGTCATGGTCGAAGGCGTAACTGACCGCGCGCTCTGGCTTGAATACGCCGATTGCAACCCCATCCCGACCCAAGGCAAAGAGATTATTATCGACGCGCTCAAATCTTATATGCTCCACAAAGCCAAAGGCGTCGCCGGCATAATCGACCTGGACTATACGCTCATTTCTCATACCTATGACCGCGAATCGCCCAACCTGCTATATGACGACTGCTGCCCAGATATGGAAACGATCTTGCTGCGTTCGGACGCGCTGAAAAAAGTCTTGCGGCATGAATTGGATGAAATGGAAATCGACGCTGTTCATGCCTTCGCAGATGTGCTGACCACAGAATCTCATCGTTTGGCGGCGGAAGTCGGTTATTTTCGCTTGCTCAACGAACGCGAGGATTACGGGCTCAATTTCAAGGCGCTCTTTATTGCGGACTTTATAGACGGCGATACACTGAAACTCGATTGTGACTGGCTTGCTCGGAGGCTGGCGGAAAACAGGTCGGGTATTTCCAGCGACGAATTGCTGCGCGAAGTCGGGGAACTGCGGGAAGAACATCCGCCCGACAACATCCAACTCTGCCGCGGCAAGGACGTTATCGCCATCATGGCGACCATCCTGCCGACGCTGTATGAAAAGCATTTCGGCGAAGAACTGCCGGAAAGCGCCCAAGCGCTTTCGCAAGAAAAGCAACTGGCGAAAGAACTGCGCAAAGCCTACGAATACATTTATTTCCAGAAAACGTCTTTGTTCCAGCGAATCCGTGAATGGGAAGCCCATAACCGCCCCTACCGCATCATCCGCGATTTCTCGACCGAAAGGACCCCCGCATGAAAACCACCCACCTCACCATGGCGCAAGCCCTCGTCCGCTACCTGGCCGCCCAGCACGTCGCCCGCGACGGCGTCGAAAATCCCTTCTTCGCCGGTATGTGGGGCATCTTCGGCCACGGCAACGTGGCCGGCATCGGGCAGGCGCTGGAGCAATACGCGCCCGACTTCCGCTATTACCAGAGCCGCAACGAGCAAGCGCAGGTGCTGGCGGCGGTGGCTTATGCCAAGCACCGTAATCGCCTGGCGACTTTCGCCTGCGCCTCATCCATCGGACCGGGCGCTTCCAATATGATCACGGGCGCGGCTGTGGCCACGGTCAATCGCATACCGGTTTTGCTGCTGGCCGGCGACATTTTCGCCGAGCGGCTGCAAGCGCCGGTCTTGCAGCAAGTCGAAAGCGAGCACAGCCAGGACATCAGCGTCAACGACTGCTTCAAGCCGGTCTCGCGCTATTGGGATCGCATCTATCGTCCCGAGCAGCTCATCAGCGCCTTGCCCGAAGCCATGCGCGTCTTGACCTCGCCGGCCGATACCGGCGCGGTCACGCTGGCGCTGCCGCAGGATGTGCAAGCCGAGGCTTACGATTATCCCAGCGCCCTCTTCGAAAAGCGCGTCTGGCAGATCCCGCGCAACAGACCCGATAGCGACGCGCTGAAAACCGCTGCCGAGTGGATCCGCGCCAGCAAGCAGCCGCTCATCATCGCCGGCGGCGGCCTGCATTACAGCGAGGCTTACGACATACTGGAACTGCTGGTTGGTTTGACACATATCCCGGTTTGCGAAACGCAGGCTGGCAAGGGCGCGCTGCGCTATGACAATCCGCTCAACCTTGGCGCCATCGGCGTGACCGGCACTGAAGGCGCCAATCTGCTGGCGCGCGAGGCTGATCTGGTCATCGGCATCGGCACGCGCTATGGCGATTTCACCAGCGCCTCCAAGACGGCATTTTCCAACGAGAATGTACGCTTCATCAACATCAACGTCGCCGAATTTGACGCTTACAAGCACCATGCCCTGCCCCTGGTCGGCGATGCCAAAGTGACGCTGGAAGATCTCTTGCTGCTGCTGAATGGCTACATGACCGCTGCCGCCTATCAAGACCGGGTCCGCGCTTATAATCAAGCCTGGGATGCCGAGGTGCATCGCATTTACAACCTCGAGCACGAGCCGCTGCTGAGCCAGGGCGAGGTCATCGGCTTGGTCAATTCGCTGTCCGCGCCCGGCGATACCGTGCTCTGCGCGGCTGGCAGCATGCCCGGCGACCTGCACAAACTCTGGCGCACGCGGGATCGCAAAGGCTATCACCTGGAATACGGCTATTCCACCATGGGTTACGAGATCGCCGGCGGCATGGGCGTGAAAATGGCCGATCCCGAGCGCGAGGTCTGGGTCATGGTCGGCGATGGCTCTTTTCTGATGATGCACACCGAGATCGTCACCATGGTGCAGGAAGGCATCAAGGTCAACATCATCGTGGTTGATAACCACGGCCACGCCAGCATCGGCGGCTTGTCCAAGAGCGTCGGCAGCGACGGCTTTGGCACCAAGTTTCGTTATCGGGGCGCGTCCGGTCAACTCGACGGCGAGACCCTGCCCATCGATTTCGCCAAGAACTGCGAAAGCCTGGGCGCGCATGTCATCCGCGCGGCTGATCGCGAGCAATTCTCCCGAGCCATGGCGGAGGCGAAAGCGCATCAGGGCGGTCCCGTCTGCATCGTGACGGAAACCGACCGCCGGCAGCGCGTCCCGGGTTATGAATCCTGGTGGGATGTGCCGGTGGCGGAGGTCAGCGAAAGCGAAGCGGTGCAGTCGGCGCGCGCGGCTTATGAGGATTACAAGAAGCGCGAAAATTATTATCAGTAAGGATTCGCTAGGGATTCGCTATGACGGATGCGCTCAAAGTCGGTCTCATCGGCTGCGGCAATGTCGTGCAATATGGGCATCGCCCCGCCATTACGACGCGGCCGGATATCGAACTGGTGGCGCTGGCTGATATCACGCCGGCGCGGCGGGAGATCGGCAAAGCCTGGTTCAGCCTGCGCGACGACCAACTTTATGCGGATTATCGCGACCTGCTAGACCTCTACGAGATTGAGGCTGTCGCCATCACCGTGCCGCAGCAGTTTCGCCGGCAGATCGTGCTGGATGCTTTCGCCGCGGGCGCGCACGTGCTCAGCGAGAAGCCGATCAGCAAGTCGCCCGCTGTCGCCGACGAATTGATAGACGCGGCCGCGGCGGCCGGGCTCAAGCTGGCTATGGTGCATAATTATCACTTCTTGCCGGAGTTCCGGCAAATCAAGCAGATGCTCAGCGCTGGCTTGATTGGCGATCTGCGCGTCGCCACGCTGCACTTCCTTGGCGTGATTGATTACCCCGGCGCGGCTGAATATCAAGCCGATTGGCGGCATACCATGGCGGCTGGCGGCGGCGTCTTGATGGACATGATTCACGCTGTGTATCTGGCGGAGTGGCTGGCGGGGGAGCGGGCGCAGCAGGTGATGGCTTTTGTGGACGCGCCCGAATATGCCCAGCGACAGCCCGTGATCGAAGATCTGGCGCTGGCGCAGATCGCCTTCCCGACCGGCTACGCCGTCATTCACATGGCTTGGGGAGAGGGCGTTGGCGGCGTCGATATCAGCGGCAGCGACGGGCAGATCCGCCTGCGCTACAAGGATTATCAGTCCGGCGGTTTTAATCAGCCGATAGAACTCTACAGCGTGGACAAGGATTGGCAGCGCGTCGACCACGCCATCGCCAATCTGGAAAATCATTTGGACAGCGTGGCGCGTTCATTCAGCGCGCTTTGGGCGGATTTCCGCGCCGCCATCCGCGACGATCGCGCGCCGATGGCGCCGGCCGCGGCTGGCGCGCGGGCTTTGCAGATTGCGCTGGGCGCTTATGTCTCGGGCGTGACGGGCAAGGTCGTCAGCCTGCCGCTGGAGCCATCGCATCCGGTGTATCAGAAGGGCATAGACGGCATTGCGGAGCTGGATGCCTGGGAAGACAGCAAGACAAAAGCCGCGGGTTTATTCGGCTTGCGGGAAGAACAACGACTATGAAAAACCGACTTTATTACGGCGACAACCTCGAAATCCTGCGCAGCCGCGAATACTTTCCCGACGCCTGCGTCGACCTCATCTACCTCGACCCGCCTTTCAACAGCAACCGCAATTACAACGTGCTCTTCAAAGCCGAAAGCGGCGCGGACAGCCAAGCCCAAATCACCGCTTTCGAGGATACCTGGCACTGGGGCGAAACCGCCGAAGAAACTTACCAAGACCTCATCCTCAAAGCGCCGGACAAGGTCAGCACAGCGATTGAAGCGCTGCTGCGCCTGATTGACCGCAATCAGATGATGGCTTATCTGGTGATGATGACGGCGCGCCTGGTCGAGTTGCATCGCGTCTTAAAGCCGACCGGCAGCCTCTACCTGCACTGCGACCCGACGGCCAGTCATTATTTGAAGATTGTGCTTGACGCTGTTTTTGGGGTAGCGAATTTTCGGAATGAGATTGCTTGGAGGCGGACATCCGCTCATGATTTGGGCGCAAAGCAATGGCCAGCCGTTCATGATGTAGTCTTAATGTACAGTAAGTCTGATGAATGGTGTTGGAACAAGGCTTATGTCGACATAAATGGTGGAGAGAGGATCAAGGGTTTCCCCCATTCTGATGATAGAGGTGCTTATGCCACACGGGATATGACAGGCGGCAAAGCCGGAGGCAAAGAAGCCTATCAGGCTTGGCGAGGCAGAAGTCCAAGTAACGGACGCGCATGGGCGCTGCCAGGCTACCATCGATTTCCTGAGTGGCTGCGCGAATCGTTACCAAGCGAAGACGATTGGACTAGCCTTGGCATTCATGCAAAGATGGATGTGTTGGATAGCTTTAACGTGATACATTGGCCCGCCAAAGACGATGGCATGCCTAGACTCAAGTATTATTTAGATGATAGTCAAGGGATCTTGATTGGAGACAATTGGACTGACATTTCGCCTATCGGCGCGCACGCCAAAGAACGTCTCGGCTACCCAACGCAGAAACCCGTCGCCCTGCTTGAGCGCATCATCCGCGCCAGCAGCAACGAAGGCGATGTCGTGCTCGACCCCTTCTGCGGCTGCGGCACCGCCATCGCCGCCGCCCACAAGCTGAACCGCAAGTGGATCGGCATCGACATCACCCATCTCAGCGTCTCCCTGCAGAAGTACCGCCTGCTGGATATGTTCGAGTTGGTCTCCGGTACAGATTACGAAGTCATCGGCGAGCCGACCACAGAAGCCGGCGCGCGCGAGCTGGCGACCGATTCCGCCAACGAGGGCCGCTATCAGTTTGAGTGGTGGGCGCTGTCGCTGGTGGGCGCGAAACCTGTCGGCGCACAGACGGGATCACGCAAGGGCAAAAAGGGCGCGGACAGGGGCATCGACGGCGTCATCAACTTTTTCGAGCAAGACGAAAAAGGCAAGCCCAAGCCGCGGAAAGTCATCGTGCAGGTCAAATCGGGCGCGGTGAAGTCGGGCGACATCCGCGATTTGAAAGGCACGCTTGAGCGGGAGAAAGCAGTGCTGGGCGTATTCATCACGTTGGAAAACCCGACGCAGCCGATGATTAAAGAAGCGCTGGCGGCCGGCTGGTACGAATCCGAGTTTTGGGGCAAGCGCTATCGCCGCATGCAGATTTTGACCATCGGCGATTTACTGGACGGCGCGAGCGTCGATATGCCGCCGCAGCATGGCACTTTCAAGCGGGCCGCGCGTCAGCGGACGGGCGATGGCAAGGCGCAGCAAGATTTGATTTAGTGTATAGTTGCAGCCTGAAAGACGTAGGTTAGAGGTAATTCATGAAACTTCCCCCCGAATTGGATAAAAGTATCCGAAAGAGTTTTGAAGAATTAATCAAGAAGGGGAACTTTCTCCTTCAAAACTTTGACAGAGATGATGCCAATTGCATCGCCGATTTTAAAGAGCTGATTACAAGTTCGTATACGTTAATTAAACGTGTGAATTGTGGAGAGTTTGCGCTTTCCGATATTGAGCAATATAACGATGCAGACCATCCACATCATTCACAAGTAAGTATCGTTGTAGGAAGATTAAAGGGAGTTAAATTCGACTACGAAAACGGATTATGCCGCGACTTGGTGGAGCAAATTACTGCTGAACTGTCTTCGGATTATATGGGACAAGCCAAAGCCTTGTTGGACGAAGGGATTCAAGATCAATATGATCATGTGCCTGCCGCTGTTTTGTGTGGCGCGGTCTTGGAGAACAGACTTCGCAGTTATAGTGAAAACCTTGACCCTCCTATAGAAACTGTTAAACCCAACGGTGAATCGAAAACTCTTGGGGCTTTAATTGGCGAATTAGATCGAATAAAAGCATTTGACAAGCAGACACGGAAGCTGCTGAAAGCTTGGGCAGACATTCGTAATGCGGCCGCGCATGGCAAATTCGATGAATTTACGAGAGAACAAGTAAAGTTGATGCTGCTCGGCGTCAATGGATTTCTCGCTAGTCATCTCTAACTTGGGCAAAAACGGTAGCATCCACGGACAGCGCGACACGCTCAATAGTTAGGAGCAGCCAGATGTTACACGGTCTGATGATGGATTACCCGCTGACGCTCAACACGATACTTGAGCATGCCAGGCGCATGACACCGGAGAAAAAGATCAAAACCAAGCTGGCGGATGGCGCTTGGCGCGAATACAGCTACGCTGAGCTTTACCGGCGGGTCAAGCGGCTCTGCAATGCGCTGGAAGCCCTGGGCATTGAGCCGGGCGACCGCGTCGGCGCCTTCGCCTGGAACAGCTTCGAACACGTGGAGCTCTACTTCGGCGTGCCGCTGGCGGGCGCGGTCTGCCACACCTTGAATATACGTCTGCCGCAAGACCAACTCGCCTACATCATCAACCACGCCGAAGACAAGCTGATCTTCGTTGACGGATCGCTCGTCCCTTTGCTGGAGCCGATCGCGTGTCAGTTGGAAACGGTCAAGCGCTTTGTGGTTTTCAATGCCCGTGAAGATCAGCAGATCAACTTGCCCATTTGGCTGCGCTATGAAGATCTCCTGGCAGCCGCCAGCGAGTGCTACGCCTGGCGCTGCGCCGACGAAAAGATGGCGATGGCGCTCTGTTATACCAGCGGCAGCACTGGTCTGCCCAAGGGCGTCTTGATCAGTCATCGCGCCATGGTCTTGCATACTTTCTGCGTACTGGCGGGCGTCGCCTTCGGCTTGACCGAGCGCGATGTGGTGCTGCCGGTCGTGCCGCAATTTCACGCTATGGCTTGGGGACTGCCCTACGCCAGTACCTACGTGGGCGCGACAATGATCCTGCCCGGACCGCATCTCAAGCCGGCTGCCCTGGCACAGATGATCGAGTCCGAGCGCGTGACCATCGCGGCCGGCGTGCCGACGATATGGAACGGCCTCTATCACGAACTGCGCCGGAAGCCGCGCGACGTCTCTTGCATCGAGCAATTGATCGTGGGCGGCTCAGCCATGCCGCGCGGCTTGATCGAAGCCTACGAAAAAGAACTGGGCGTCAATGTGGTGCATGCCTGGGGCATGACCGAAATGTCGCCGATCGGCTCGGTCTCTAAATTGCAGTCCCGGCATGAGGCGCTGGACGCTGACAGCCGTTGGGATATCAAAGCCAAACAAGGCTATTTTGTGCCGGGCGTCGAGGCGCGCATCGTCGATCAGGCGGGCACGGAACTGACCTGGGATGGCGAAACGATGGGCGAACTGCAAGTGCGCGGCTATTGGGTGGCGGGGCAGTATTACAAGACCCCGCATGATCAAGAACACTTCACCCCCGACGGCTGGTTGCGCACCGGCGACGTCGCCACCATTGACGCGGATGGGTACATGACCATCACCGACCGCACCAAGGACCTGGTCAAAAGCGGCGGCGAATGGATCTCGTCGGTAGACCTGGAAAATAAGCTGATGTCGCATCCCGATGTGCTGGAAGCGGCGGTGATCGCGATGCCGAACGAACGCTGGGGCGAACGCCCGCTAGCTGTGATCGTTCCGCTGAAAGCGGGCGTCGATCAAGCTGCGCTGGACGACTATCTGCTGGCGCATTTCCCCAAATTCTGGCTGCCGGACGATTATGCTGTCGTGGATGCGATACCCAAGACCGGCGTCGGCAAAATGGACAAAAAAGCCCTGCGCGCCAGGTACGCGGGTGGGGAGATATAGCTGATCCCTACAGAGTTGATTTATGTTTGATAATCGCTGCTTTGGCTAGGAGATTGAGATAGGGGAAGGACCATGAAGGTTACAGGCATCCGTACGATTTTATTCCAGCACGACATGGCGCGTCCTATCGGCGACGCCAACAACCCGCGGGGCCGCGCCCAATACGCGGCGCTGGCGGTATTCCTCGATACGGATCTTGGGCTGACCGGCGTCGCCTTGGGCGATGCCGGCGCGGCTGCCGATATCCACAAAATGGCTGAGAACCTGCTGGTGGGTCGCGACCCGCGCGGAGTCGTCGGCTTGTGGGGGCGCATGGCGAATTTCGCCTTCAAGGGCGGCAACCGCGGCGCCATCACCGATGTCATCGGCGCGCTGGATGTGGCGCTTTGGGACCTCAAAGCCAAGGCGAATGGCGAACCGCTCTGGAAGACCTTGGGCGCGTCCAGCCGCGCGGTCAAAGCATACGCCAGCGGCATTGATCTGCCCTTGGACGACGACGGCATCCGCGCCTTTTATGAATCCCAGGCGGCGCGCGGCATCGCGATAGGCAAGCTGAAAGTCGGGCTGGATCGAGAAGCGGACCTGCGGCGCATCGGCATTATGAAAGAAGCCTTGGCGACATCGGGCAAGGAGCCTGTGCTGCTGATCGATTCCAACGAGTATTGGTCGCCCAAGCAAGCCATTCAGCACATCCGCTACTTCGAGCGCCAGCACGAGATCTTCTGGGCGGAAGAGCCGGCGCGGCGCTGGGACGCCGCCGGCTTGCGCAAGGTGTCGGATTCGGTCAACGCGGCGGTGGCGACGGGCGAGAACCTGGATGACGCCAGCGACTTCCGGCCTTTAATCGAGCAGCGGGCGGCGGACATCCTGCAAATCGGCGTGGGCACGGGCGGCATCACCGGCGCCATGCGCGTGGCGCAGATGGCTGACGGCTTCGACCTGCCCGTGTCGGTGATGAATTGCCCGGGCAACTATATGGCGGAGTTCGCGGCCGTGCTGCCTAATCATATCTGGATGGAAGTGGTGGATTCAGGCAATGACGCAGTCTTCGCGCACGACAGCCGCGTCGAAGACGGTTATATCATCTTGGGCGATTCGCCCGGCAATGGCATTCAGTTTGATATGGCGAAGCTGGAAGCCTGTCGCGTACGGGAACGCTCGGCATCGGCGGCGCCGAGTCCCTGGGGGCGGCGGCTTGGCGCGGGCTTGTATGTGCTGGGGGATGGCGAGGCGGAAGAGGGGTGGGAGGAATGAGTCAATGAGCTATGGCGCCCTCCCAAAGAATTGCATGGCGGCGATGAGCGCGGCAAACAGGGCAATACCAGTGCCGACGATCCATTTGATGAGGGTCAACTGCAAGCGTTCGAGATCTGCCGTTGTCGCCAGCTGAGGATAAGCGCCTTCCAGCCTGGATACTCTATCACTCAAAGCCGACGGCGCTTGCATCGATTCATTTGTCAAATCTGTTGCCATTGCGAACTCCCGATGGTCGAAACAGCTTATCACTCAGCACTGGATTGCGAATCCTCGTGGAAGCCCATGTGCCCGCGTATCCAGCCGATACTTTCCCGCATCGCCGCATAGTTGTCATTGAGCTTATCGAACTTTGCGTTCAGCTGATGAATGTCGTGCTTGAGCCAAAGAAATACGCCGATGACCGTGCCGACTGTGATGATGAACTGCGTATTTTGATCCACGTTGTTTCCTTCCTCATGCCATCAATCACAGCGATTATAACACTAGCATAGCGAAAAATCAACTTCCAAACAGATCTTGCTGCGCCTTGCCATCGCCCGTCCGCTGACGCGCGGCCCGCTTGAAAGTGCCATGCTGCGGCGGCATGTCGACAGCCGCCCCGCCCAGCAAATCGCTGATGGTCAAGATTTGCAGCTTGCGATAGCGCTTGCCCCAAAACTCGGATTCGTACCAGCCAGCCGCCAGCGCTTCTTTGAGCATCGGCTGCGTCGGGTTTTCCAGCGTGATGAATATTCCCAGCAGCGCTTTCTCACGCTCAAGCGTGCCTTTCAAATCTCGGATGTCGCCCGACTTCACCGCGCCCGATTTGACCTGCACGATGACTTTTCGCGGTTTGGGCTTGCCTTTTTCGTCTTGCTCGAAAAAGTTGATGACACCGTCGATGCCCTTGTCCGCGCCCTTTTTGCCGCGCTTTGAACCGGCCTGCCCGCCGACAGGTTTCGCGCCCACCAGCGACAGCGCCCACCACTCAAACTGATAGCGCCCTTCGTTGGCGGAATCGGTCGCCAGCTCGCGCGCGCCGGCTTCGGTGGTCGGCTCGCCGATGACTTCGTAGTCTTCGCCAGAGACCAACTCGAACATATCCAGCAGGCGGTACTTCTGCAGGGAGACGCTGAGGTGGGTGATGTCGATGCCGATCCACTTGCGCTTCAGCTTGTGGGCGGCGGCGATAGCCGTGCCGCAGCCGCAGAAGGGGTCGAGCACGACATCGCCTTCGTTGCTGCTGGCTAAAATGAATTTTTCTAGCAATGCGAGAGGCTTTTCGGTGTCAAAACCAAGTTTACCATCGCGCTGCGAACTGTAGTTGGTGAATCCGATTGGATCAAGGATGATGTTTTGTGGCGCAATACCAGTATCAGCGTTTTCGTATCGTTTCAGCCCTGGCCACTTGCCTCTTGCTGGATGATGTATCAGACCAGCGGCATCCAGAGCCTCCAACCTGTCGTGGATGCCTTCAATTGAGCGATAATTTGGAATGAAGTTTTTTTCGATATATTCAGCGTACTTTCCTGTTTTCGGTACAGACCAGCAGCGTCCCATTGCGAATACATTGTATTTCCGCCACGGTAATGTACTCGGACTTCCAAAGGAACTATTATGCAACGGTCCCGACAGGTTTTCACGGCGGAAACGCCCACGTTCATCTTTAGAAGTGTAAGCCGTCGCCAACTGCTCTGGGGTCTTTGGAGTGGCAATAGTATCTCCATTCCAAGTTGCATTGCTTCCTTTTGCATAATATAGGATATGGTCTTGGATACGACCGTAACGCTTAGGGTCATTATGCGCGGTTGCCCGCCGCCAGGTGATATGATTGCGAAACAGAGTCGGAGAGAATATAGCATCTAGCACAATTTTGAGATAATGACTCGCGGAATCATCGCAGTGCAGGTAGAGGCTGCCGGTCGGCTTCAAGACACGGTGCAGCTCGACCAGGCGCGCGGTCATCATCACCAAGTAAGCCATCATCTGGTTGCGGTCAATCAGGCGCAGCAGCGCTTCAATCGCTGTGCTGACCTTGTCCGGCGCTTTGAGGATGAGGTCCTGGTAGGTTTCTTCGGCGGTTTCGCCCCAGTGCCAGGTATCCTCGAAAGCCGTGATTTGGGCTTGGCTGTCCGCGCCGCTTTCGGCTTTGAAGAGCACGTTGTAATTGCGGTTGCTGTTGAAAGGCGGGTCGAGGTAGATGAGGTCGACGCAAGCGTCGGGGAAGTATTCGCGGTTACGCAGGATCTCGAGGTTGTCACCGTAATAGAGTCGGTTTTTCATGGGAATCGCCCATCTTTGACCTATGCCCGCTCAGTATAGCACAGGCGACACCGGCGCCGATTCTCCTGGAATACTCTCATTGCCCACGGTTATTACACCTCCTCAAGCAAATCCGCCTTCCGCAGATGCCAGTCATGCTCGCGCTCGTAAGCCTGCGCAATGCGGTAGACCATCGCCTCGTCGAAGGCGCGCCCGGTCAACTGAAAGCCGAAAGGCAAGCCCGCGCTGGTAATCCCGCAGGGCACGCTCAAAGCCGGCAGACCGGCCAGATTGGCATTGAAAGTGTGATGGCACATCGAGCCCACCGGCGTATCGGGATAACCGTCGGCGCGCGGCTCGTTCAGCATATCGAGGGGCGCGGTGGTCATGGGCATGGTGGGCCAGAGCATGGCGTCCAGTTGCTGGTCGGCAAAGGCGCGATTGATGGCGTCGCGGTAAACCGCGCGCGCTTGCTGCGCCGCCAGGTAATGCGTGGCTGGTACAAGCTCGCCCAATTGCACGATGGCGCGGGTGGCTGGGTCGTACTTATCACTGTGCTCGCGTATCAACTTGCGGTGATAGCTGCTGCCTTCGCAGAGCACGATGGTGAAGAGCGCGTCCTGCGTGATTTCCAGCTCGGGCATGCTGAGCTCGACGATTTCGGCGCCCTGTTCGCGGTATTCGGCGATCACGCCTTCGACCGCTGTGCGGATCTCGTCAATCAAGCCGTCGTAGAAAAAATAATCGCGCTCGACGCCGATGCGCAGTCCGGCTACGCCAGCCTTGAGATCGGCGCTGAAATCGGGAAGCGGCTGCTTGGCGCTGGTGGGATCTTTGGGATCGTAGCCGGCCATGCCGCCCAGCAGCAAGGCATTGTCTTTGACCGTGCGGGTCATTGGTCCCACGTGATCGAGCGACCAGGCGACTGGCACGACGCCGTAGATGCTCACGCGGCCGTAAGTCGCTTTCATGCCGACCAAGTTGTTGATGGAAGCCGGCACGCGGATGGAACCGCCGGTATCCGTGCCCAGCGCGCCGAAGGAAGATCGGCTGGCGACAGCCACGCCCGAGCCGATGCTCGATCCGCCTGGATAGACTTCGGTGTTCCAAGGACTGCGGCTGGGCGGCGTATTGACGCCGTAGGCGAATTCGTGGCAGTGTGTCTTGCCGATGATGATGGCGCCGGCTTCTTTCAGCAGCCGGGCGCAGGTGGCGTCATAGCCGGGCATGAAGCCTGCCATCACCTTCGAGCCGCTTTCGGTGACAAAGCCCTCCGTGTAGATATTGTCCTTGAGGCTGATGGGAATGCCGTGCAAGGGTCCGCGCCGTCCGCCGGAAGCAATCGCTTTATCCGCCGCTCGCGCCGCGTCCAGCGCCGCTTCCGCCAGTACGCTGGCATAGGCATGCACGATTGGTTCGGTCTTTTCGATGGCGCGCAGGTTCGCTTCCACCAATTCCAGCGCGGATACTGTCCCCGCCTCCAGCATGTCGCTGACGTCACTGAGTGACAGATCGGTCAATTCACTCATCGTTCGGTCCTCCTGTGCCTACCGCGCGGAAGATCGGCGCGGGCACGGCGTCTTGCAGGTCAAAGGCGTCGAAGGACTGGAAAGCCGCCATCTGGTTCATCAGCAAGACCGTCAAGACGTCGGCTTCTTCGGGCGAAATCGCCAGTCCCATCTTGTTTGCCAGCGCCAGCGCCACGCCGCTGTCCAGCACTTCATCCGAGCTCGCTCTGCCATAACTCATGTCCGTTCCTCCATCCTCTGGGCTGCGTCATTGACGCGAATTGCTTCCCGCTCCATACGGCTATTATATCACGAGCGGCGCTGGCGACTGTATTGACAGGCAGGGGCTGAGAATATATGCTTTAGTCAGATAACTGGGAGGATAACATGGCGAATGCGAGACGAGGCGGGTTTATTCGCGGGCTCGGCGGCATGTTCAGCTTTGTCGATGTGCTCAACCGGCGCTTGCTGGCAGAGACGCCGGCGGAAGCTGACGCGGAGGCAATATATTCCTATTGGGAAGCGGTGGGTGGTTATTTAGCAGGGGCGATGAACGACTTCGCTTGGGAATATAAGGCGCGAGTAAATGACGACGAGGCGAAGGAATGCAGCCAGACACAGAGCCAGGAAACACCATAACCCAAGTAAAAGCCCATTTTCAGCAGTTTTCCGGTCCGATTCCGCCACCCGAAATGATGCGGGCATATGAAGACGTCTTGCCGGGAAGCGCCGACCGGATTCTGAAAATGGCGGAGCGCGAACAAGAGCGCCAGATCGATTATGATAACCGAGGGTTAACCTTGGGCTTTGTCGCTGCGCTGGTTTTAATCGCGTTAAGCGCCTATGTTGTTTCTATGGGATTCGCTTGGCAAAGCGTCGGTGTGGTCATCGGCAGCATAGCTGGGACTGCCGGTACGTTTATCTACAGCAATCATAACCAACCGAGCCCGCCGCCTGGAACTGCGCGAACGGCGCGCCGCCCTGCAACAGCCATCCGCCCCGGCATTGCCTGACAGCGCGAGCCAATCCCCGGATTAAGTCCCCGCTTCTTCATCATACAACAGACAAGCCACGCCGTGATCGCGCCCGACAGATTGAAAGCGCGGCACAGCGTGCGAGCAGGCGGGCATGGCAGCCGGGCAGCGCGGATGAAAATGGCAGCCCGTGGGCGGATTAAGCGGCGAGGGCGGCTCGCCCTTTGGCAGGTCCCAGTTCATGCGCCGCGTCGGATCGGGCAGGGGAATGGCGGAAAAGAGCACCTGCGTGTAGGGATGCTTCGGCTCGGCAAATAAGGTCTCTGTCGGCGCTTCTTCGACGATTTTGCCCAGGTACATAACAGCGACGCGGTCGCTGATGTGCTGCACCACGCTCAAGTCGTGGGTGATGAAAACATAAGTCAGCCCCAGGTCGCGCTGCAAGTCGGAAAGCAGATTCAAGGTCTGCGCCTGTACCGAGACGTCCAGCGACGATGTTGGTTCGTCGGCGATGATGATGCGCGGCGACAATGCCAGCGCCGCGGCGATGCCCACGCGCTGGCGCTGGCCCCCGCTCAACTCCGCTGGGTAGGCTCGCTCGTGATTGCGATTCAGCCCCACCCTCTCCATCAGGTCGCTAACGCGCTTTTGGCGCTCTGCCTTGCTGCCTTCGCCATAGATATCCAGGGGTTCGCGGATGATCTGGTCCACTCTCATGCGCGGATTGAGCGAAGCGTATGGGTCTTGCAGGATGATCTGCGCCTGGCGCCGAAAGGCGCGCGTTTCCGCGCGCTTCATGCTGAAGATGTCTTGTCCCTGATAGAGGACTTGTCCGGCGCTGGGCTGCAACAGGCGCAGCAGCAAGCGCCCCAGGGTGCTCTTGCCCGAACCGGATTCGCCCACGACCGCTACGGTTTGCCCGGCGTAAACATCCAGCGTGACCGATTCCACCGCTTTGACCGTCGCCGTGTCCCCGCGCAAGCTGGCAAGCAAGCCGGTTTCCAGCGGGAAATACTTGCTAAGCCCCACCGCGCTCAGCAAGGGTTGTTGTCCCTCAGTCGTAGAGGACACAGGCAACCTCCTGCCGCGCCGAGACTTGTTTCAGCGGCGGGGCTTGCTCGCGGCAGACCGCTTTCGCCTGTGGGCAGCGCGGATGAAAACGGCAACCGGCCGGGCGATGAGCCAAGCCCGGCACTTGACCCTGGATATTCTCCAGGCGGCCCCGGGCGATGCCTTTGCTGGGCAGGGAATTCAGCAAAGCCTGTGTATAGGGGTGCAGCGGATTGGAGAATATCGAATGCACATCCCCGGATTCGACGATCTTGCCGGCGTACATCACCGCCACGCGATCGCATACTTGCGCCACCACCCCCAAATCGTGCGTGATGAGCAGGACGCCGGCGCCACCCTCGTCGACCAGCAGCCGGCGTATCAACTGCAAGATCTGCGCCTGAATGGTGACATCAAGGGCGGTCGTCGGCTCGTCCGCGATCAGCACCTGCGGCTGACAGGCGATGGCGATGGCCAGGGCGATCCGCTGCGACATGCCGCCGCTGAACTGATAGGGATAGGCATTCAGTCTTTGCTCAGCCGCCGGGATGCCCAATTGCCGCAGCAGCTCCAATGCCCGCCGCCGCGCTGCCGCCGGCTCGAGCTCGAGATGTTCTTGCAGGGTCTCAAACACTTGATGCCCGACCGTGAAGAGCGGATCCAGAGCCGTCGCGGGATCTTGAAAGATCATGGATATCTGGCGTCCGCGCAGGTCTTGCAGCGCCTGCTCGTCAAGCGCCGCCAGGTTGACATCACCCAGCCAGACCTGGCCCGAACGGATACGGGCATTGTGGGCGAGCAAGCGCATGACGCTATAGGCGATTGTGGACTTTCCGCAGCCCGATTCGCCGACCAAGCCAAGAATCTCGCCGCGCTGCAAATCGAAGGCGACATCGGAAACCGCCTCCAGCCAGCGGTCGCCGCTTTTGAACTCGGTGCTGAGATCGCGAACGGACAGTAGGCTCATCGGCTTATCGGCTCTTGCTGGCGGGATTCAACAGTTCCTGCAAGCCATTGCCCAGCAGGTTGAAGCCCAGCACGGCGAGCGAAATCGCCAGCCCGGGCACCAGCACCATCCAAGGCGCCTGCTGCATGAAGGAGCGGCCTTCGGACAGCATCAAACCCAATGACGGGTCGGGCGGCTGCGTGCCCAAGCCGATGAAGCTCAAAGCCGATTCCAGCAGAATGGCGATGCCCATCAGGATTGAGGCTTGGATCAAGACCGGCGGGATGGCGTTGGGCAAAATATGCCGCAGCATCAAGCGCAGGTGCGACGCGCCGCGGGCGCGCGCGCCCTCGACAAAGAGCTCGTTGACCACTTCCAGGGTCGATCCGCGCATCACGCGCGCGAAGATCGGCACATAAACGACAGCCACCGCCATGATCATCACCGTGACATCGCGGCCCACGAAGCCCGTCAGCGCCACCACCAGCACGATGGCGGGGAATGCCATCAGCACGTCCATGGGCCGCATGATGAAATTGTCCAAGACGCCGCCGAAATAGCCGGCCAACAGACCCAGGCTGACGCCGACAACCAAGCCGAAACCGACCGATCCCAACGCCACCGCCAATGAAATCTGATAACCGTAGATCACCCGCGTGAGAATATCGCGGCCGAAGTTGTCCGTGCCCAGCAAGTGGGCGCCGGTTGGGGCGCTGAGCGGCGCCATGAAATCCATCGCTTCGGGACTGTAAGGCGAATACAGTGACACGGTCGCGGTCATGACAAGCAGCGCAAGGATGATCGCGCCGCCCAAAAAAGCGGAGCGGTTCGCATGATACATTTTGCGGGCGGCAGCCAGCGGATTTGGCAGGAGATTAAACTGAGCTTTCATGCGCCCGCGCCTCGTATCTTCGGGTTCAGCAGCCCGTAGAGCAGATCCGTCGCCAGGTTGACCAGGATGAACATGAAGGCGACCACCAGCATGCCCGCTTGCACCACCGGATAATTGCGCTCCAGCGTCGCGCTCACAATCAAGCGACCGACGCCCGGCAAGCTGAAGACTTCTTCCACGATGACGGCGCCGCCCAACAAATAGCCGAATTGCAGGCCGATGACGGTGACAATGGGAATGCTGGCGTTGCGCAAAACATGCTGATAGATCACCAGCCGTTCGCGCAGTCCCTTGGCGCGCAGGAACTTGACAAAATCGCGCTCCATGACCTCCAGCACAGCCGAGCGCGTCACGCGCACCAGCACAGCTGACAAGCCAACAGCCAGCGTCAGCGCCGGCAGAAAGAAAGAGCGCAGGTTAACCAGAATGTCCTCGTGCAGGCGCGCATAGCCGGAGGAGGGAAACATGCGCAGCCCCAGCGAGAAGACCAGTATCAGCATGATGCCCAGCCAGAAATCCGGAATGGAAATGCCAAAGAGACCCAGGAGCATCGAGCCGCGGTCGGCGAGCCCGCCGGGTTTGATGGCGGCGCGTATGCCAAGCGGCAGCGCGACCGCAATCGCCAGCGCCAGCGAAAGCAAAGTCAACTCAATCGTCACGGGCAGCCGCACGCGCAGCAAGTCGGTCACCGCTTCGTTGCTGCGGAAGTCCTTGCCCAAATCGCCCTGCAAGACCTTGCCCAGCCATTGGCTGTATTGCAGGTGAATCGGCAGATCGAGCCCCAGCTCTGCGCGCACGATGGCCAGCCGTTCGGGCGTGGCGCGCAAGCCGAGGATCACAGCGGCTGGATCGCCCGGGATCAAACGCAGCAGCAGGAAGATCAGTATGGATGTGCCAAAGAGGACCGGTAAGAGCAGCAGCAGACGACCTGCAATATAGCGAAGTAATCGCATGGGCGCATCACCGGTGAACAGTTGGAAAAAGCCGCTCGGCGCATAAGCGGCGCAGCATATAAAACAAGCTCAAGAGGGGCGCAGCCCACGTCCCTCTTGAGCGGCGAAAATCAGGCGTCGATCCAGACGTCTTCCATGCGCAATTCCAGCGTCGGCAGCGTCTGCGCGCCGTGTACATTGGGCTGCGTCCAGTAAGTTCGCTTGAAGTTGACCTGGAATACTTGCGGCGAGGCTTCTTGGTGCAGCCGCACCGCGTTGTTGAAAGCCTGCTGCCGCGCTTCGGGATCGAGCGTGAAGCGGAATTCCTCCAGCGCTTGATCCAATTCCGGCGAATCTCTAAAGGCGGAGAAATTCCAGGGCGATGTCGAATGGGAGAGCGGATAGAGACAGTGCTCGCCAGGATCGGCTGTGGCGCTCCAGTAGGTGCCGGTGATTTCGTAGTTCAGGGTGAAGAGTTCTTCGAACCAGCGCGCCGATTCAAAGGACTCGACCTCGACGCGGAAACCAGCCGGGGCAAGCTGCTGTTCCAAGAGTTGGCCCACCAAGGGTTGCGTCGGCACTTGCGGCTGTGAGGCGTAACGGATTGTCAAACCGTCTTCATATCCCGCCTGCGCCAGCAGCGCTTTTGCCCGATCGATGTCGGGACCGCCCTCGTAGACATTCGCCCCGGAATACCAGGGGTTTGAGGGAGAGACCGGCTCGGCTGATGGCGTCGCTTGGCCGAACCAAACCAGGTTGGCGATAGATTCGCGGTGCAGCGCCCATTGCAGCGCCTGGCGCACTTCCACATTGTCGAATGGCGGTTTGGAACAATTGATCAGGAACATATCGGGAAAGAATTCGCCGTCGGGGTTCGCCTTGACATCGGCATTCGCGCGCAGCTCGTCGGCGCGATGCAGCGGCACCTGCTCGATCCAGTTCAGTTCGCCGGTCTGCAAGCCCGTCAGACGCACGGTATCATCGGAGATAGCGCGGAAGATTACTTTGTCGAGATAGGGCTGATTGGGCTTGAAGTATTTGTCCCAGCGCTCTAGTTCAATGAAGTCGTCCTTGACCCATTGCACAAACTTGAATGGTCCGGTGCCGATGGGCAGCAACTTGGGATCGTGCTGCTCAATCGCCTTCTGGTTGACGACCTCCGCGAAGGCGCCTAATGCCTCCAGCAAGCCGCCCCAGTTGGCTTGCGTGATGATGCGGAAGGTATAGTCATCGACCACCTCGACGCCTTCCAGCGGCGAAAAGAAGACGGCGTTTGGCGCGCCAAGATCTGGATCAAAGAGCCGCTCGAAGGTGTATTTCACATCATCCGCAGTGCAGTGCTCGTCATTGTGAAAATAGGCATTGTCGACCAGGTTGAATTCCCAGGTGGAATCGTCGATTTGCTGCCAGGACTTGGCTAGGCCGGGCAATACGTTATTGTTCCGATCCAGGTTGACCAGCTTGGAAAATACATTTTGATAGACCTGCATGGACGAGTAGAGTTCGGCGAAGGCGGGGTCCATATTGACCGGCTTGTCGATGGTGGCGGCGACCAGCGTGCCGCCGCTCTTGGGCTCGCCTTGCGCCAGCGCTGTCGCCAGGCGGAAGCCCGGCATCATGGACTGCGCCACCGCGACGCCGCCAACGGTCGTCACCGCTTGCAGGAACTGCCGGCGCGAGATGCGCTCTGCGGAGTATTTCTTGATGAAATCATGAACCTGCTCTTTTTGTAGGCTCATTCGGTTCTCCTTAACTCTAGTTTGCTTCAGGCGATGCATCAGATTGCAGCTTGAGTGTATCCAACCAGGCGGCGGAGGTCAAACAGGCGGGCCAACGCCGGGCGCAATTCCGCCGCCGCCACGCTATAATCATCTCGGTTAATAGCGAGGACAGCAAAGACAATTTGAATCAACACGCGAGGTGAGCATGGCGTCGGACAAAGTAAAACTTGGCATTGTCGGCTTGGGCAATATGGGCATGACGCATGTCAAGCATGTGCTGGAACTGCCCAATACGGACTTGGCGGCAGTCTGCGATACAAAGGAGCATAAGCTGCAAGCGGCGAGCGCCGATACCAGCGTCGCCCGCTTCCGCGATTACCGGCAGATGTTGGATTCTGTCGCGCTGGACGGCATTATCATCGCGACGCCGCATTACGACCATCCCGATATGAGCATCGCGGCCTTCGAGCGCGGCATGCATGTCTTGGTGGAAAAGCCCATCGCCGTGCATGTCAACGAAGCCCAGCGCATGATTGATTCTTATCAGGCATTCAAAAAGCAAATGCCGAATCTGATATTCGGATCCATGTTCATGCAGCGGACCTGGGGGCATTGGCGGAAGATCAAGGCGATGATTGACCGGGGCGAATTGGGCAAGCTGATACGCTGCACTTGGATCATCACGGATTGGTTCCGCACGCAATTTTACTACGACAGCGGCGATTGGCGCGCAACCTGGAGCGGCGAAGGCGGCGGCGTGCTGATGAACCAGTGCCCGCACAACCTGGATCTGTATCAGTGGCTGGTGGGCGCGCCCGCGCGCATCCACGGTTTCGCCAGTTTTGGCAAGCATCATCGCATTGAAGTGGAAGACGAGGTGACCGCCTACCTGGAGCATGACAATGGCATGGTCGGTCACTTCATCACCACCACCGGCGAATCGCCCGGCACGAATCGGCTGGAGATCAGCGGCGAAAATGGCAAGCTGGTCTTTGAGAGCGGTGAGCTTGTTTTCTTCCGCAACCAATGGTCATCGATCAAGCAACTGCGGGAATCACGGCAAGGCTTTGATAAAGTGCCCTGCCAGCGCGAAATCGTCGATTTCGAGCGCCACGGCAAGCAGGGTCACGAACTGGTGATCGCGAACTTCGCCGATGCGATCCTCAATGGTAGCGACGGAAGCGACTTGATCGCGCCAGCCGAAGAAGGCTTGGCTTCGATCATGATCAATAACGGCATCATGCTGTCGGCTCACAAAAGACAAACGGTTTCTTTGCCGATAGACGGCGATGAATTCGCTGAGCTGCTACAGCTTTATATTGAGCAATCCGCCAAAATGGATTCCGTTAGAAAAGGAGCGGCGCAATGAGCCAATCGGTCCTGGCAGCACAACTGTTTACGATACGGGACTTCACCAAGACCCGCGCCGACTTCGCGCGGAGCATGCGCAAAATCCGCGAGATCGGCTACCGCGTCGTGCAGGTGTCCTCCGTCGGCGACATCTCCGATAGCGATGTCAAGCGCATCTGCGACGACAACGGGCTTGCCATCTGCAATACCCACGTCAGCGTGGACCAGCTGCAGAACGATATCGAAGGCGTGATCGCGCAGCACGAATTGTGGGATTGTCGTCATGTCGCGATCGGCAGCATGCCGCAGGCTTTCCGCGACAGCGAGGCGGGATTCCGCAGCTTCGCCGCCATCGCAAACGGCATCGGCGAAAAACTGGCGGAGGCCGGGCTCAGCTTCAGTTATCACAATCACAGTTTCGAGTTCATCAAGTTCGGCGACCGCAGCGCTTTGGAAATCTTCTTCGACGAAACTGATCCGCGCTATGTGCGCGCGGAACTGGATACCTATTGGATACAGCACGGCGGCGCCGATCCCATCGCGTGGATCGACCGCATGGCGGGGCGGATGCCGGTCATTCACCTGAAAGACATGGTGATGCTGCCGCCGCCCGCTGAATCAGACCTGCGCCCGCAGCAGACGATGGCTGAGGTCGGCGCGGGCAATATGAACTTCGCGGGCATACTAGAAGCCTGCCGACGCGCCGGCGTCGAGTTCTACGCCGTGGAGCAGGACATCTGCCAGCGCGACCCTTTCGAGAGTTTGGCGATCAGCTATCGCAACCTGCGCGCCCTGGGCTTGGCGTAGGGCGCGAGGCGATGATTCGCCACAGAGTCACAGAAGTGAAGCCAAGAAAATAATAAGAAACGGTAGGGGTAACTCGCTGCGTCGCCTATGAGCAGGATTCATTTCACGTTGGACGATCCAAGGGCCCGCCTCTACATTTAGGTTATTTATGTGGCGAACGGGGCGTAATGAATTTGATGCAATTGCCCTGGTAGTGGCCTAGGGGTGATCCACCGCATAGACACGGAGAAATATATGGACGACTAATCACTAATCAGGCGCATATATCTCATGTCATTCAATTTGCACTAATTCCCACCAATTTCTCTCATATAGCTGTTCTAACACAACTCTTACACTATGTGATATACTATAGCGTAAGAGTTGTGCTATACTTGGATGAGTATCTCAGTATAGGATAGGGAATAGATATGTCAGCTAGAGAATACGACTTACTTAAACAGGAGTTGGATGAGATTGTTACCATGGCAGAGCGCTTTCCAAAAAGCGTTCGTGAGCTCGTCTATCGGTCGCTTGTTGAAGCGCTACTTCGAACAAAAGATAGCGACATGCAGGCGTCGACGAACGATGAACAAGGGGTAGCAACGAGGCAACAACACTATCTTTCAGATGAGAGTGTTATGAGTGCAGAGATGAAAAGCGCATTCTCTAGCCATTTAGAGAAGTATGAGGGAATAACGCTTAACGACATGGAGTTTTGTGCGCTTGTTGCTCGATTCTTCATTCGCGAGATTTCTCCAGATCAGCGTGTTGAATTCATTGGCCCCGAGCTACTTATGGCTTCGGTTCGAGTCGCCGACCGGCAACGCCAACCAGCAAATGCTGCCACTACGCTAAACAACGCTAAAAATTTAGGTGGCTATTTGAAGAGCATGAAGAGCAAAGGGAAAGGCGTTTATGATATTACTGACAAAGGCATGGAAATGCTGGACGAGAAGCTAGGCAGAATACATGAGGAGTAATCCTTTGATATGTGATTAGGTATTGAAATAATACTAAATTTTGTTATTCTAGGACAGCCGACCAGAAATACTGAAAGGACTGATGATGAATTAATATACTAATAGAAGCGGCTATTGCCCAAACTGCACGAGAGGGGAGCATAATGAAACATATGTATACGAATACCGACTATTTAGCAGAAAGGTAATCTCATGGAAAAGAAAGTCTTGATAATGATGTACGTAGTTAGTCGCCTTATTTTACCAGAATTGACGGAAATATTCGGATTTTTGCCGCTAGAAGAGCAATTAACGCAGTTACTCGATTTACTAAAAATTTTAGGTGTGCTAGACCGTGGGATCGAAAAAATACAGACAGTCGTTTCCCGATTCCGAGCGGACAACTTGCGGACGAAACTGTTAGAACAGACACCAGAACCAGATTCATCAAGCACAACTATTGTGTTTCAAAAGCGAGTGGCACGGCCTTGTCACATTATTGTAATCGTAGAATTCGGGCGATGTGGAGACTCGAAGTAGCAACAAGATTAAATGCATTGAGGGGAGCTGGAAGACTTAGCTCCCCTGATTTATCCGATGTCAGATCCATTCATAGTAGGTAATAAATCTTTGTGCTCTTCGCGTCTTTGTGGTTAAACTTAATTGCATGTCCGCGCGATTAAAAGGATGCCAAGATGACGCATTCACAGGGGCATCATCACCATGACGACCACCATCACCAGCACAGCGACAATATCCTGGTCAAAATCGCCATGGCGCTGCACCTGCCCGGTTTCACGCATGATCACAGCCACGTTGATCTAGCGGGCGACAGCGCCTTCCTCGACAATCAACTCGCCATCCGCACGGTCTGGATCGCGCTGGTCGCGCTGGGGCTGACGACCGCGCTGCAAGTCGTCATATACGTAGCCAGCGGCAGCGTCGCGCTGCTGGCGGATACGGTGCATAACCTGGGCGACGCGCTCAATTCTGTGCCGCTGCTCTTCGCCTTTTACATCGCCCGACGCGCCGCCAACAAGCGTTACACCTATGGTTACGGTCGGCTGGAGGATATCGCTGGCGTCTTCATCATCATCTCCATCGGCTTCAGCGCGGCATTCATTCTATACGAGTCCGTGCAGCGCTTGCTGAATCCGCTGCCGCTGGAGAACCTGGAATGGATTGCTTTGGCGTCGCTGGTCGGTTTCCTGGGCAACGAGTTGGTCGCGCTCATGCAGATTCGCGTCGGTCGGCGCATCGGCTCGGACGCCATGATCGCCGATGGCCAGCACGCCCGCATCGACGGCTTGACCTCGCTGGCTGTGCTGATTGCGGTATTTGGCACGCTTATCGGCTTGCCGATTCTCGATCCCATCGTGGGCGTCATCATCGGCTTCGCGATTGTCGGCATCACCTGGAAGGCCATCAAGGCGATATGGTATCGCATGATGGACGCGGTCGATCCCCATTTGGTGGAGCATGTGGAAGCGCATGTTTTGGCAGTGGATGGCGTACTGGCGATCGAGACGCTGCGCTTGCGCTGGGTCGGGCATCGCATGTATGGCGTAGCGCAGGTTCAGGTCGGCGCCGATGTGACTTTTGCGGCGAGCCAGGAAATCACGCGCGCGGTGCAGCGTGAAGCGAGGCAGGTCATCCCGCAGTTGGAAGAGCTAACCGTGCAGGTTACGCTGGCTTGAGCGACGCGCGACCTCTATGCGACGAAGCGCGGGACCAAGAACAGCCACTTGCTTGGGAGTTCCACTTAAAGCAGAAAGAGGACAAACATGAATGAGGTTGAACGCATAATTGAAGTAACTGGATATAGCGAGCCGGTGCGAATAACTTGGCACAAAGATCCCACCCGTCATCTTCTTAAACAGAAAGCCGTCAATGCAAAAAGCAAAACCGTGGATACTCGCCTTCCTGACGCTGTAGAGCCATCTAACGCGGAAGGGGAAAACCGCGTCAGCGAAGATTAATTGCCTCGACCAAGGAGGGGGCGATTCTGGCTCTATCGGGATTGGCAGAATCCGCTCGCAAATTCTGCAGCGCCTGTTATTCTTGGCAAGCGACTGTAACATAAAGATGTTTCAAAATAAGCCACAAAAAAGCCTCCCCGATAATGGGAAGGCTTTTTTGATTTCGCCTAAGCGCGTATCTCTAGCCGTCCGCCGCGTCAAGCGCAGCCTGCTCTGCGGCGATGCGCTCCGGACTGCAAGATTGGCTTGCCAGGAAAGAGAGAAAACCCGCATCGCCCGGCTGCCGTTCTTCCAGGGGCACGACATCGCCCGTCCGCATCTCGTGCTGGACCCGCTCGGAGAGCGTCGTCTCGCCGTCGGCGATCACCGCGTCGGCTTGTTCGAGGATGTCTGGGGCAATCTCGATGCCCTGTTCAGCCGCCATATCCAGGTTCACGCCGATCGCTTCGCTGCTTTGTTCGATGATGGCTGTCGTCGCGATGTCGATGTCGCCATTCAAATAAGCCGCCAGGATCCGCCCCAGATTCTCACCTTGGGCGTAGTAATTGTAGAAGCCGAAGCTCACGGTCGCGCCAGATTCGATCGAAAACAGCGCCGGGTGGAAAACGGGGATGCCGTACTCGCTGCCCAGATTGATAACCTGGGGCAAGCCCGTGGCGTCCATGCGCAGGTCAATCGGCATGACGAAGGCAAAAGCGTCCGAGCCGCGGCTGATGAGCCCTTCGGCCGCCAGCAGCACTTCGTCAACCCCAGCCACGGCGGCATTCAAAACGGTTAAGCCCAGCGCCTCGCCGATTTGCTTGATCTCCTCCGCGCCGGCCATGCCAGCCGCCTCCGAAGAATCGTAGAGCGTGCCGATGGTGTCAATCTCGGGGTAATGCTGCAGCATCAGGTACAAGATGTCCTGGTAGGGCGTCGAGGAAACCGCGCCCGTCACATGGTCCGGCTTGAGGCAGGGCGACTGCGCCAAGCCCGCTGCGTAGGGGTTGTAGACGGACGTGAAGAGCACAGCCGGCGGCTCTTCCATATCGCTGGTGGCATTGACGGCCATCTGCGTGACCGTGGTGGTCAGCGTAATCAGCGCGTCCGGCTCGTAATCCAAAGCGTTTTCCAGCATCAAGCTGGCGGTGGGCAGGTCGAAGTTGGCGCTGCCAAAAACGATATGGATATTGTCGCCTTCCAGGTCCTGCCGGCTATGCAGGATGGCGTTCTCCTCGGCGCTGATGAAGCCATAAGATTCCAGCACATCAAGCAGAGCGCCTTCGGTAACGTCGTATGTGGACAGATCGCCGAAGCGCAGGATAGCGATTGTCGGATTGTCTTGCGCTTGCGCCACCGCCAAGGGCAGCAGCGCCAATATCAGTAATGCTAGCAAATGCTTGCGCATGTCAGTCTCCCGTCATTCAGCTTTGATCTACGTAAGCCCAAGGCGTGCTGCTGCCGTCTTGCAGCGTTACTTTCACGCGGAAACGATAGGTCGTCCCGGAAACTTGATAAGTGGACAGGTCTTGAAAGTTCGCAGAGGTCCTTTCCTCTCCGGCAGTGGTGAACAAACCCTCTACGGACATCCAGCTGTCCGTGATGCCGCCGCCCTTGACTTGCAGCTTAACGCTGTCCGTGTTCGCGATGGTATCCCAACTCACGACCATCGTATTGCTGTCCGGGTTGGTCCCGTCAAATGTCAAGTTGGCGATGCTTGTCCCGCTGTTGGCTTGCGCCTGAATAAACAAAGGGCAAAGGCAAATCAACGCTAGCGCTATCCCGATATATAGGTTTTTCATGACCTTGCTCCTTTCTTTTGACAATTTGTGTACAGCCCGATCAGTGTTGTCCAAGATGGCGCAACTACAGCTAATCTGGCTTGGGAATATGCTCTGGATTACGAACTTACCGTTTTCTGTAGCCAATTGGTGCTTTGTCCCGCGGAATTCGACACTTGAAAGCGAACCTTCAAGGAATTCGATTTCGGCGCAAAAAAGCTGACGCGGGTTTTGCCGCCGCTGCGCGAAACGGTTACGTCAACCGAAACCCAGAGGCCGCCAAAAGAACCAAATGCCGCGGCGTTAGCCTGGGCTTTTACTTTGCTGCCGCTTGTTACACTATCCCAACTGAATTTCCACTTAACGACTTTGGAATTTGTGGACTCTGTGCCATCAAATTGAAAACCCGTAATGTCGGGGAGGACTTCCTGCGCTTGCAGCGGCAAAGCGGCCAGCATGAGTACAAGCGCCAGGCTGAGAATCGAGATGATCAAACGTTTCTTGGTGGACATTTTTCTCCCTTTCTATGTAATAGTTGTCTATTTTCACAATATGGGATTTTGCAATTGCTGTCAAGCAAGTCACGCAGGGCAATCGCGGCAGAGCTATCCGCTGGCGACGCGCAGCTTAAGATTGGCGTTTAGAGACTGCCCCAGGCCCTCGGCATCCGCGTCTCGCGTTGGTATAAGCAAAGACGGGGATCAATCTTTCTATGATTGCACAGTGAAGGATCGGCTATGCCATTGTGTATATCGTTGGCCGCTTTTCACCCGCACGCGATAGCTAAAAGTTGTCCCTGGCGTCACCCCATAAGTCGCGAAGCGAGCCTCCGTTCTGCCATTTTCGCGCGTGACCCCTGGCGAGGCTGAGATAGGATTAATCCAGACGGAGAATATGCCGCCGCCTGTGAACTGAACGACAACATCGCTCTCGTCTGGCGCGGTATCCCAGCTCACGACCCAGATTGGATCAGACACGAAGAAGTTACTTTGTATCTTTCTCTCAAATTTCAGGTTGTTTAAGGTTACATCATAAGACGCCTGTAGCGGTAAAGTGGAAAACAAGAATAAAAGCGCAATTGCGATGCTGATGATTGAGATGACCGGGCGGATTTTCATTTCCGCGCTCCTTCTTGATCTTCCTTCTATTTCTATTGTGTAACAATTCCTGTCTTGATGTCAAGCAGAATCCTGGAGCCGAGCAAGCGCGTCCGCCGCGGCACAGCTAAGCGCCCACGCGCAGCTCAAGATCCGCGTTGAGAAACTGCCCCAGCGCCTCGGCTTCCGCTGCCAAAAGCGCCAGCTGCTCGGCATCCAGCTCCTCAAAGGGCTCAAGCAAAATACGCTGCCGCTTGCCGCGCTTCTCCAGCTTCCAGTTGGCTCGCGCCTCGCCATCGACGAGGACGCAGGCGCGGATCAGCCCGCCGCCCGGATGCACCCGCTTGGCATATTTATCAGCCACCATGAAGGCGCGGCTGGCGTAACCCAGCAGATAGTTGTCGTAACGCGGCAGAAAGCGGGCGGCTCGCTGTTCCGATTCTGGCTTAAGATATATGACTTGTTCATAGAGCATCAGCGCATCGCCGCCGGGGATGGACACAGTGAAGCAATCATCCGCCACAGCCGCCCAAGCCGCCTTGACCTGCCTCGCGCTCAAGCCGGACCAGCGCGCGAAATCTAATCGGGTCGCAGGCGCGCAGGCGGCGAGATAGCGCCACGCCAGCTCGCGCGCCTGGTCATTCGGCCGCAACAGCCCCGTCCCCAAGGGCAGCCAGTCGGCAAGCAGGACGTAAGTCAAGTCGCCGTCAATTTCCGGTCCCAGGCAGATCAATCCGCGCAACGCGGCGAAGCGCACGAGATGATGGATCGCCTGCCCGGCGACCGGGATGCCGCGCTCCGCCAGCGCCGTCGCCAATTCCGATCGAACCAAAGCGCCTTCGCGTTTGAGTATGTCTTGGATCTCGCTGAGCGCTTGCTCGCGTATGCTTTCGCTCAAGCCGAGCTGCTGATAGCGCCGGCGGGTTCGGCGAATGGCGCCCGGTCCGCATAGCTCAACCTGCCAACGAACATCATCGCTGGGAACAAGATGCAGCGTTCCGCGCAGGCTCCAGGTGAGTACGAAGCTGCGGTCGATTTCTCGCGCGCGCTTGATGTCCTCTTGCGCGACGCCGCGCGTCCGAGCGGCAATCGCCAGCTGTGCCGAGGACCACTCCTGCGATTGCAGGGCGCAAAGGCGCTGGACAACCGCGGCGGCGGACGCCGACTGTGAACCCGGCGCGAGCAGCTGACTGCGCAGGCGGGCTCGGCGGAGTTCTTCATAGGAGAGTGCGATGGTGATAGCTTTTGCCATGAATATCAGCTGGGATTTCGCCGAGCCTTGTCAACCTTAGCCAGCCGCGAGTTCGGCTTGCTCTTCAGCGATTCTTTCCGGACTGCAAACGAGCTTCGCCAAGAATTCCTGATCGCTCGCCAGCCGCTCTTCCAGCGGGATGACCGCGCCCTGCGACCGCAGTTCGGCGCCGACGCGTTCGGAGATCGTCGCTTCGCCATTCTCAATCACGGCGTCGGCTTGGTCGATGAGCTCCTGCGAAAGCTCAATGCCCTGTCTTCCCGCCATATCGAGATTGATGCCGATGGCGCTGCCCGTCTGTTCGTTGATGGCTGTGGTCGCAATGTCGATATCGCCATTCAAATGCGCCGCCAGCAGTATGCCGACATTCTCGCCTTGAGCGTAATAGTGGTAAAAACCGGAACTGACGGTCGCGCCATAGTAGATGGAGAACAATATCGGGTGGAAAACCGGAATGCCGTATTCGTTGCCCAGGTTAACCACGATGGGCAGGCCCGCCGCCCCGGTGCGCAGGTCAATGGGCATCACGAAGGCGTCCACGCCCTTGCTGATGAGCCCTTCAGCCGCCAGGTTCATCTCGTCGATGTTCGTCACGGCCGCTTCCAGGACGGTCAAGTCATGCGCTGCGCCGATCCGCTTGATTTCCGCCGCGCCGACCACGCCAGCCGCCTCGGAAGAATTGAAGATTGTGCCAATCGTCTGAATATCGGGGTTCTCTGCCAGCAGCAGAGAAATGACCTCTTCATATGGGGTGGAAGACAGGGAGCCGCCGACATGCTCGGGCTTGATGCAAGCCGATTGAAGAATGCCCGCTTCGTAAGGGTTGTAGACAGAGGTGAAAAGCACCGCCGGCGGGTCGTCCAGATCCGAGGTGGCGTTAATCGCGAGCTGGGTAATCGAGGTAGTAATCGTCACCAGCACGTCCGGTTCTTGATCCAGCACGGTTTCCAGCATCAGGTTGGCGCTGGGCAGATCGAAATCGGCGCTGCCCCAAACGATGTTTATATTTTCGCCCTGCAGGTCCTGCCGCGTATGCAAGACCGCGTTCTCCTCGCTGCTGATGAATCCGTAAGATTCCAGCACATCGAGAATGGCGCCTTCCGTGACATCAAAGGTGCGTAATGAACCGAAGCGCAGTATCGCCACGGTGGGATTCTCTTGAGCGTGTATGGAGGACAGTGGCAAGAACAGCGCCGCTAGTGATAAAATAAAGACAATCTTGGACATTGCTTTTCTCCTCTTGACGCAAAAGCGTCAGTTTATCATTAAGGAGATTATAGATTAACATTAAATTGTTTCAAGCAGTTAAGGAGGCGGGTTGATATTATGTTTTCTATACAGCGAGTGGTCTTGTTGGCGATATTGGCCGGGAGTTTGCTCATAGGCGGGTTTATGGCGCAGGCGCAAGCGCCAGGTTATCCGCCATTTGACCTGGATACTGGCGACCCGCTGCGGGAAGCGATCATCCCCCGTCTCGTTCCCGTTTTGATTTCCCAAGTATCGCCGACGCTCGGCGATGTCACCTTGGTCAACCGCGTCAACTCCGTGACCATTCTGGCAATGATGGACGCGCTGGCGCCTTATCACCCCACAGCGGTCGGCGCTTATACGCGCTTTGAGCGCCAGCCGGAAGCTGAAAGAACGCAGCGAAATATGAATATCGCGTCGCTCCAGGCTGCCTACCATGCGCTATCCGGCACGGTGCCTAGCGCCACGCCGGTATGGCGCGAGATGCTGGACTCGGCAGGGCTGGACCCGGACGACGCGAGCGCAGATCCAAATACGCCGGTCGGCATCGGCAATCTGGCGGGGGCAGGCGCGGTGGCAGGGCGCCTGCATGATGGCTACAACCAGCTTGGCGGCTATGCCGATACCACTGGTTACGCGCCCGTCAACAGCCCGACAGCATTGATCGACCCATCCCGCTGGCAGCCCGACCTAGTACGGAAGGGCATCGGCATTTATAGCGCGCAGCAATTCGTCACGCCGCAGATGGCGAATGTCGAACCCTTCGCCGATTTCGACCCGCGGGAAATCCGCGTCCCGGCGCCGGCCGATAGCGACCCGGCTAACTGGGAAGCCTATCAGGCGCAGGTTGACGAGGTGTTGGCGGTCTCCGCCAATCTCACCGATGAACAAAAGATGCTGGCGGAGATATTCGATAACAAGGTGCGGGCTTTTGGCGCCTCTTTCCAAGTCGTTTCGCGCGGCATGGGGCTATCGATTGCCGAGAACGTCATAGCGGATTTCCTGGTGATGCTGGCGCTCCACGATGCCACCATCCCGACCTGGCAAGAGAAGCGGCGCTGGGATGCCGTGCGTCCCTTCAGCGCGATTGAGCATGTCTACGGCGACGAGCTGGTGACGGCTTGGGGCGGTCCTGGCAAGGGCACAATGGAAATTCCCGCCAGCCAATGGCAGAGCTATTTGCAGGAAGCCGACCATCCAGAGTATCCCTCCGGATCAGCCTGCGTCTGCGAGGCGCAGGCGCAAGCGATGCGCCGCTACACCGGCACGGATGAATTGAACTGGGTGATAGATTTTCCCGCCGGCTCGTCGCGCATCGAGCCAGGCATGACGCCGGCGGAGGACCTGCAAGTGACAATCGCCACCTGGACAGAATTCGCCGAAACCTGTGGCGATAGCCGCGTCTGGGCGGGCGTTCACTTTTGGCCGTCAATTGCGGCTAGCGCGGAGGTCTGCGGCGCTGTCGGGGACGCGACTTATGAGTATTTCGCATCCTTGTTGGATGGCACGGCAGCTGAACGCGGTCCCGCAGCAGCGCTCCCGCCCGATCCACGCATGGACGATCGCAGCGGCTAGCCCGCTTCCATCAGACGCGGGGGTTCGCGCATGACATCGCATCTCGAACTTGACCCCAATAATCTGGGTGTACAAGCGCTCTTTAATGTCATGACGGGCAGCATTGTGCCACGTCCCATCGGCTGGATCAGCACGGTCGGCCGCGACGGCGTTCTCAACCTGGCGCCTTACAGCATGTTCACCGCCGTTTGCGCGAAACCGCCGACTATTGTCTTTTGCCCCAGTTATCAGCCGCCAGACTTCAAGGAGAAAGACACCTACAAGAACATTGCTTACTCCGGCGAATTCGTCATCAATTTTGTCAATGACGATACGGTCAAGGCGATGGACGCAACCTCGGCTGACGTCCCGCCCGAGGTTGATGAGTTCACGCTGGCGGGGGTGACGCCGCTGCCCTCCAAAATCGTTAAGCCGCCGCGCGTGGCGGAAAGCCCCATCGCCTTTGAATGCGCGCTGCATGAGCTGATTACCATCGGTTTAACCAGCGGTGGCGGGCATATCGTCATTGGCACGGTCGTGTATATGCACTTCGCCGAGGGCATCTATACCGACGACAACCATATTCATTTCGACAAATATCGCCCGATTGGCGGCTTGGTCGGGCATACTTACGCGCACATCGATGATCTCTTCGGCGTATAATCTCCATAGTTCGAACGACGCGAGTTGAACCCAAGGCGAGTTCCGAATGCCGCGTCTGCTATGCTTGATTCTCGCGCTTATCGCGACGGCGTCTGCCGCCTGCAGCGTCGAGCCCCCGCGTATCGCCTTCGACAGCCTGGACTTTGACCTGGCTGACGCCGGCAGCGGCGAAAAGCTCTTCAATCAGTCGAATAACGAAGCGCCGGCCTGTTCAACGTGCCACTCGGTCACGGGTGAACAAAGCAGCATTGGCAATGCGCTGGCTGGGCTGGCGGGGACCGCGGAGGACCGCGTGGCTGGTCAATCGGCTGAGGAGTATCTGTACTGGAGCGTCCTGCGCCCCGGGCGCAACCTGGTCGCGGGTTATTCGAATATCATGTACGCGGAATACGAAGACCGCCTGGAAGCGTCTGACCTGGCGGATCTCATTGCCTATATGCTAACTTTAGAATAGTTCGGCGGGGCGGTCGACGGCGCCTGGCGCGCAAAGGGATAGCTAGAAAGGAATATCGGTGGATATTGATGTGAGTACCAGTGGCGGCGCTATATTGATCAGTGTTTTGCGTCTGCTGCATATCGTTGGCGGCCTGGTTTGGGTTGGCGCGGCGATCATGATGTCCTTTTTTGTCGAGCCGACGGCGGCGCGGGCTGGCGCGGCGGGAACCAGTTTTTTGCGCGCGCTTTATCGCGAGACCAACTTGCCGCGGATGATCCCATTGGCGGCGGTCCTCACGACTGGCGCTGGCTTGCTGCTTTATGAGATGCTTTCCTACAGCGGCGCGATGGGCAGCCCGGTGGGCTTGGTGATGACGGCGGGCGCGTCATTTGGCTTGCTCGCGTTCTTACATGGCTTATTTGCTGTCTGGCGTCCAGCGCAGCGCTTTGCCAACGCGCTCAAATCCAGCGGGACGGCAGAACAAGCGCTGGCGCAACTGGAAGCGAAACTGCGCCGCAACGGCAGGATAAGCATGTGGCTGGCAGTGGTCTCGCTGGCGCTGATGGCTGGCGCGCGCTACATCGGTCCTGTGTTGGGCTAGCATCTTGACAAGTTTGAATCATCTAGGTATGTTGTTGGTATGTGAAGAGGACAACACAATGATTATCAATATCGAATTAAACTTGTCGCCTGCTACTTGGGGATACATCAATAAAGAAGCGGAACGTCGCCAGTTATCAGTTGACGTGATTATTTCTGAGGTACTGAGCGAGGCGATTGAGGACTACTACAAAGAACCGACTAAGGCGCAGATTCTTGAGGGAATCAAGATAGGCTTGCAGCAAGCCATAAACGATGAAGCGCAGCCAGTAGAGTTCTACAATTGAAAATCTGCTGTGATGAACCCACGTGTTCGCGCACATCGCCAACGTACCGCATCGTAAATTCGCGACCATTCAGATATGCCAGTAGAAGTCAAGAGCTCCCCCCGATTCGACCGAGATGTCAAGAAACTTAAGAGGAAATTCCCGACAGTTGTTTCAGAAGTCAACAACCTGATTGATTATCTGAAACTTGGCGAGACCCTGCCAGGCAACAAGGTGCCGGGTGTTGGCTACGCCGTATACAAAGTAAGGTTGCGCAATCCTTCTACCCGAAGCGGTAAGAGTGGTGGGTTTCGGATAATCTATTATCTACAGACTCAGTCCAGCATTATACTGCTCACAATCTATACCAAAACAGCCCAAGTGGATGACTCTGTTGAAAAACAGTCCCCATCACCCGGCCCCTTGCCAAAAATGAGGCAATGGGAGTCTTATAACCTGTAGTGAGCTGTTAAGCCCCTCCCTCTTTATGGGGGAGGGGTTTGGGGTGGGGGGTAAATTGAGTATTTCAACAGAGTCTGGATATTAGCCCCTCTGAAATACGAGAAATCATTCGCGATTTGTGAACGAAACGTCGGTTAAGCGTATAGTAGTTCAGTCATTCTAATCAAAGGACGCAACGACATGGCGGAGCCAAATTTCAAAGACAAGACCGTGTGGGTGGGCGATAATCTGCCCGTCATGCGCGGGATGAACGCCGAGTGCGTCGACCTCATTTACCTCGACCCGCCTTTCAACTCCAATCAAGACTATGCCGCTCCAATTGGCTCTGTCGCGGCTGGCGCGGCTTTCAAAGACACATGGACGCTGTCGGACGTGGATGTATATGAACATGGCGAATTGGCGGACCGCGATCCCGCGGCTTACAGCGTGATAGAAGCGGCGCGGGTCACACATGGAAAAAGCATGATGAGTTATCTGATTATGATGGCGGTTCGCTTGATAGAGATGCGCCGCATCCTCAAGCCAACCGGCAGCCTCTATCTGCACTGCGACGCCACCGCCAGCCATTATCTCAAACTGCTGATGGACGCTATCTTCGACAAAGACAACTTCCGCAACGAGATTATCTGGTCCTATCGGCGCTGGCCCGCAAAGCAGAAAAACTTTCAGCGTATGCACGATACTGTCTTTCGCTATTGCATGTCGAAAGACGCTGTATGGAATCAGCTGTATGAGCCACTGGCGGAATCGACCCTAAAAGCGGATGGCGGGAAGAAAATCATCAATGTCTTTGATGAATCGGGTCGGCGCAAGCGCGGGGTGAAGACAGGCGAGTTTTCGCCCGGCGCGCCCATGCGTGATGTATGGAACATCGGCGTCATCGCGCCAACGGCAAAAGAGCGCACCGGCTACCCGACACAGAAACCGCTGGCATTGCTGGACCGCATCATCGAGGCTTCATCCAACGATGGCGACTTGGTTTTCGATCCCTTTTGCGGCTGCGCGACCACTCTTGTCTCCGCCGAGTTAAAAAATCGGCGCTGGATCGGCTGTGATTTGTCGCCCTTGGCCATCAAGCTGGTCAATCAGCGCATCCGCTCCTACCAATTGCCGATGTGGCGGGGCGTCAACGTGCTGGATGCGCCGCCCAAGCGCACGGGCTTGGGCAAGCTGCCAAATTACCGCACCCACCGCCACCGTCTCTATGGCGAGCAAGAGGGCAATTGCGTCGGCTGCGGCTTGCATTTCCCCTTCAACATCATGGATGTGGACCATATCTTGCCGAAATCCCGCGGCGGCACGGATCATCCCGACAATCTTCAACTATTGTGCTCTGGTTGCAATCGTAGCAAGGGCAGCAGAACCATGGCGGAATGGCGAGCCAGCCAAAGCCAATAGACCAGCCTCCCTGTGCGAAATCCCTCGCCGAACATTTTCTCGGATGACAAGCGCAATCGCCCGAAGCCCGGCATTCTTTGCTGCGCAGTAATAACGACCTGACAAGACTCCGTTAGAAATCCAAAACCTGCAACTATATTTTCACCTAAATCAGAACATTTGTGCTAATCTCGCCGTCAAGATGATCTGATGAAAACCTTCATCAGGTGCTTAAAAACGCAATGAGCGGGTCATCGCGGTTTCACCGACGGGTGGTGGCGGTGGCGCGCTGATTGCTGGATGGCTGCCCGCCCCCACACCAATCGAGATGCGCGTGTGGACGGACCGAGGCAGCAGCGAAGCATGGGCGGTCGCGCCGATATGATTGATTGGGGATCTGCGAAAGCAACGGGTCAGCCAGCGAAATAGCTCGGTCTACGCAAGATGCGCGGGTGAGTGGATTTGAAATTGAAGAGAGACGAGGGAAAGGATCGCAGTATGAATGAAAACGCGGTCAAGATGATTGACGCGCCGGCCGGTCGTATCGGCGGATATATGCTGGTCTGGGGCGCGCGCGCCGATGGAGATGAGGGGAGCGCGGCAGACGGGCAAGTTCTTCGGCGCGACCTGCAAGGCGAGTTTTTCACCCCGCAAACAGATGTGGGGCTGGATTGGTATGAGCAGCGTCCGGTCTTGTATCACCATGGCTTGGATGGCGCGCTGAAAGCGGCGGTCATCGGCGTCATCGATACCTTGCGGCCGGACGATACAGGGCTCTGGGCAGAGGCGCAGCTGGACCTGCACAAACGCTATGTGAGAGCGGTGCGGCGGCTGGTGGACCTGGGCGTCCTGAGCTGGTCATCGGGCAGTTTGCCGCATTTGGTGGATGTCGACGAAGATGGGCGCATCAAACGCTGGCCCATCGTGGAAGGCAGCCTGACACCCACCCCGGCCGAGCCGCGGCAGACAGATGTGCAAACCCTCAAGAGCGCTTACAAGTCGCTGGGTTTGGATCTGTCGCGCTTGGGCATCAATGCGACAGACAGCCCAATTTTTGATGAAGAACGACAGGAAGGAGCATCAATGAAGGCATCATCTAGCGCCGCTATCAAGCGCTTGCCGCTGGCGGACGAGCGCGAGGCAATGAAGGCGGGGCGCATCCAAATCAACAGCGAATTCGACAGCCTGGACGCGATGGACATGCTGCACGGCTACATGCTGCTGCGCTCGGCCAAGAGTTTCCACGGCGTGAGCGAGCGCTATTCCAACGCGCTCTCGCAGAAAGTCGGCATGGCTAAGCTAAGCGCAATCAAGGCTGACGAGCTCGCCTACAGTACCCAGACCGGCTTCGGCGATGAATGGGCGCCGGAGCTCTGGAGCCAGCAGATCTGGCACAAGGCGCGCCAGGACAACACCATCCTGCCCTTGTTCCAAGCCATCGAAATGCCGAGCAATCCCTTCGAGCTGCCCATTGAAGGCACTGATCCGCAAGTCTATTTCGTGCCGGAAACGAGCGACGAGGCGCATCTGAGCCTGGGCGCGGGCAATCCGATTCCGGATAGCAAGATTGGCTCGCGGGTGGTGACGCTCCACGCCAAGAAGTTGGCGCTGCGGGTGGGCTTCAGCAGCGAACTCGTTGAAGACGCCATGATCCCGGTGCTGAACATCTATCGGCAGCAGGCAGTGCGGGCGATCGCGGATGCCATCGACAATGTGCTGCTCAATGGCGACGCCACGACAGCGGCAAGCGGCAATATCAATCGCGATCACGCCGCGCCGCCCGCTACTGCCAAGTACCTGTCGATGAACGGTTTGCGCCATCTGCCGCTGGTGGACAACACGGGCAACCGCATCAATCTCAACGGCGCGCCGAGCTTGGCCAAGATGCGCGAGGCGCGCTTCAAGATGCCGGCCAAGTACGCCGCGCGCCCCTCTGACCTGGCTTGGATCGTCGACAGCGGGACCTATGCCAAGCTCTTGGGCATCGACGAATTCCTGACCATGGACAAGGCGGGTCCGCTGGCGACGGCGCAGACCGGTCAGATCGGTCTCGTGGATGGCATTCCGGTCTATGTCTCCGCCGAGATGCCGCTGACGGAAGCCGATGGCAAGGTCGGCGGGGGCGGCAACAACCGCGGTCAGGCGCTCTGCGTCTATCGGCCCGGCTGGACGGTGGGTTACCGGCGCAAGATCGCGGTCAGCGTCGATTACCTGGCATATTACGACAGTTATCAGCTGACGGCGACGGTGCGGCTGGCTTTCGCGCGCTTCGATAACGAAGTGGCGAGCTGCCTGTATAACATCGCGCTGTAGGCGTCGCTGGGGCGGGGGCTTCAAGCCCCTGCCCAGGTTTAGAGGAATTTACTTGACAATCACACTTATATGGTATACTGCGCGACACAGGACAATTGTGTTCGCGTAATCGGTTACGAAAGGCTAAGTATGAACATCACCGCAGACTGGCAAGTCGAGGCTTTGCGAATAACCGTTTTTCCAAGTGATATTGAGGGGGTTTCCTCGCAGAAGCTTTGGGATTTGCTTATGTTCGAAGAGCCCGATGAAATTCACGTTCAAAAAGGCCAAATTGATGCTCGCGAAGTCAAATATGGTAATGGTCGAATGATCTTGTCCAAGCAAACTGATAGGGTAGACTGGCGATATCTGTCAATACCTGATGAGAATATTGATAGCGCACATTTGCCAATAATCGGAAGTCTTGATGAGGAATTGAAGACATTTGTCAAATTGGTGAACAAGTGGTTTGATACTCCAGACATGATTTCAATAAAGCGATTGGCCTTTGGAGCTGTGTTGTTGTGCCCAGTGAACACGGTCGAAGAGGGAAATTCAGTCTTGGGCGGCTTACTTCATAATATAAACCTTAAAAATGCCAGAGAATTCAACTATCAGGTAAATAGACGTCGGAAATCCGTAGTTGATCCTGAGGTTGAAATTAACCGGCTTAACAAGTGGAACGTGTACAGTGGGCAACTGGTGTCGGTCTCAGTGAATTCAATGCAAGCGCCTCAGATTATTGCTTCTAGCGACTTGAGAATCGCAAGTAGACTTGAGCTGGACATAAATACGTTTCAAGAGCGAACTGAGTCATTGCCGCCGGATACGTTGAAAGCTTTATTCAACGAATTAGTGGAATGGGGTTTGGAGATTAGCAAGAAAGGCGATATAGAGTGATCGAATACTCTCAGCCCACTATTACTTATCCCGTTTCTGAAACAGCGGATTGCTGGCCAGTTAAACCTTTTCGAAGACGACATGAAGTCGGTCAAAAGGAACTCGCAAACGATGGCACAGAAGAGCAAGTATGGACTCGCGTTTCCGATACGCCCTTAAGCTCTCAGACTGGGTTAGTAGCAAGGGAATTCGATCTTCTTTCCCTATTGTATGAGCAAGCTGCTGTTCAAATTGAAGGTGAATTAAGTGGCCGATTTTCCGTGTACTTCCTCAAACTTGATGTTCAATTGGAAGAATCATCTACGTCGTGGTTTGAACTTGACGTGTTGAATAAATCGAAACGTATACAGGCTGAAATAAGTGCGCTGTTTGCGAAGGCGCAGAGTATCAGAATAGAATCTGGAATGGAAAACGACCTTTCGGTAGGAATCAGGGACATCATTAAGAATCACGGATCAATTGCACTGGGTCACATAGAGTCTATAATTCTGCAGAATAAAGTTCCAGTCAGTTTGGCAAGGGAGATTCTCAAGTACATAGGAAGCTTCGAGATGTCAAATTGGCATGGTCACCGGCGATTTATGCTAGAGAACTGTCTCAGGGAAAGTCAATACGCATGGATTCGAGATGGCGCTGGGTTGGGCATATCTTTTTTGGATGATCCCAGATCAATATCAGTTGTTAAAACAGCAATAGCAAAAGAGCGCAATGAAGAATTGAAGGAAGACCTAATTCAAGTATTGGAGCAACTTGAAGAGACTCTTTTGGAGTCGTCATAGCTGTGGCATATGTTCTCCGCAAGGTAGAAAAAACTTGGTGGTACAAGGACCAGCGAGACCAATTCGAGTGGTTGACTGAAGGAGAACTGCTTGCTGACATACTTTGTGCGGAAATGGCCACAGTTAATGGAATGTTGTCAGTATACTTCTTGGACGCAGAGAAATCCTACTTGGACCGAGTAGTTGCGGCAATTGCTTGTACTCGCAACTATTTGCAGAATCTCGACTACGTGCTTATTCCAGAAGCAGATTTGAAAGGAGTGTATTTTATTGAAAACACACCAGGTGAGACTCCAGATAGATTTGTAAATGAGTTACATCGTGATGTTGTACATTTGACACCTTCACTGTTGAATGGCCTAACGTACAAAATTCGCGACTGCAGAGCGTCAATTTGCCGGTACAAAAGAAATAAGTTAAAGAGGACTATACTTCAAGAGATCAGAAATGGTAACATTGATCCGAATCGACTTAAGGAGCCTCTAAGAACTTCATTATCAAAGTAGATGTCTTTTGATATCCTCACCCTCACCCCACCACCACCCACAGCGCCTCGAAAAAATAACCCCCATCCTCCTGACGCGCCGCGCTTAGCGCGACCTCCACGCCCTCGCCCGGTCGAGCCAACTCAATCACCGTGCCATAGGCATAGCCCCGCATCAAAGCCTGCTTGAGCGCAAAGGCGACGCCGTCCGCCTGGATCTCCACTTGCACGCCGGGCAGCAGCAACTCGCCGGCGACCGGCAGCCGATGGCGCGCGGGGTCAAACTGCTCTGGCGCTATGGCGACGATTTTCAAGTTGAGTGCCTTCCGCTTCGCTATCTCATAAGTAACACGGTTGCCGCCCGGGTGAAAGCAGCGCGAGCCTATCGGAGCCTATCTGCCATGCGCCGCCCAAGATTCTGTAAACAGAACAGAGAGGAACCCTATGTACAGCATAGCAACTTTGCACGAATTTCGCCGTCATTTGCAGTTGACGGAGACCGACAGCGCCGCCGATGCCGATTTGAGACAGGCGCTCGAAAAAGCCAGTCATTTCATCGAATCTCTGACGCAAAGGCGCTATTGCCCCGCGCTGGAGACGCGCCGCCTGAGGCTCGACGGCTCCAATCCGCGCGAGTTGATTTTGCCGGACGACCTCCTGGACTTGATTTCAATCGAATCCGAGCAAGGCAATATCAGCCAGGATACTGTGCGCCGTGTACCGAGCGGGCCTGATCTGCCAGCCAGCGTGCTGATTCTGAACGACGGCGGCTTATTCAGCGGAGACCTAAGCGTCACTGGTCTCTGGGGCTGGCATGATCGCTGGAGCCAAGCCTGGCGGAATAGCGGGGATACGCTCAGGGACTTGAAACTAGACCCCGCCGCCGCCTGGATAACGGTCGACGATGTTGATGGAAAGGACCAAGACGGTATCAGCCCGCGCTTTCAGGTCGGGCAGTTGCTGCGGGTGAAAAGCGAATACCTGCGGCTAATTGCAATCGACAGTGAAGGCAATCGCCTGCGGGCTCTGCGCGGCGTCAATGGAACCACGGCGCTTGCCCATGCCAAGGGCGCGCCGCTCGAGATCTACCGGGCAGCCTCCGCAATCCGCGACTTGTGCCTGCGCTACGCGGAACTGCTGATCAATTCGGCGGGCTTGCTCGAAGATGAAACACCGCCTGCGCTGCGCCGCCTGCGACGACTGAGCTCTTGAGAATGCCCGCAAGTCCATCGCGCCACAGGTATCGCGCGCGCGATTGCTTCTGGTTTTCACCCGCGCTCTGCGCTATGTTAGCGCGATGAATTGGGGGCAGCGCGGCGACGGAAGTCTATGACGAAACAATACAGCCGATTGGTCGCGCTGCGTTATCGCGATTTTCGTTTCTTGTGGCTGGGCGAGACCGTCTCTTGGACCGGTTCGCAGATGCGCAATTTCGCGATCAATTGGCACGTCTTCGAGTTGCTGCGCGGGCAAACCTTCGTATTCAACCTGCTTGGCAATGATATCGTGATGGGCTCCGAGGCATTCGGCTTGGGCATGCTGGGCTTGGCCCGCGTCATCCCGGTGTTTCTCTTCGCCTTGCTGGGCGGCTTGTTGGCTGACGCCTTCGAGCGCAGGCTGGTGATGGTCGCGACGCAGTGTCTGTCGGCGCTGCTGGCTGCCGCCTTAGCGCTGCTAACATTGAACGGGCAGGTCAGCGTCGGCGCGATCTACGCCGTGACCGGGCTGGCGGCTGCGGCCATGGCTTTCGATTTTCCGGCGCGGCAATCGATCGTGGCCAATGTGGTCGAGGCGCGGCACTTGAGCAATGCCATCAGCCTGAACGCCTTGGTGATGCAAGTGGCGACCATCATTGGTCCGGCCGTAGCGGGTTTGCTGGTTGCGCAATTCGACGTGGGCCTGGTTTACAGCCTCAATGCGGTCACATTCTTGTTTTCGGCAGCCGCGATCTGGCGCATCAGCCATCGCGGCAAGTCCTCCGCCGAAGCGCGCATCGGCTGGCGAACGCTCTTGGCGGGCTTGCGCTTCACCTTCAGTACGCGCATCGTCTTGGGCACGATGCTGCTCGATTTCTTCGCCACGCTTTTCGCCTCTGCCCGCACCATGCTGCCGATCGTCGCGGGCCAGATCCTCGGCGTTGGCGCGGCCGGCTATGGTTTGCTCGCCACCGCGCAGCCAATCGGCGCTTTGCTGGTAGGCACGGTCTTGTCCCTGCGCGGCGAGATGAAGCGGCAGGGTCCCATCCTCTTGCTCAGCGTAGCGCTCTACGGCTTGGCCACGGCGATATTCGGCGTTTCAACCGTCTTCGTATTGTCCTACGTCTTGTTCGCGCTGACCGGCGCCGGCGATACGATGTCGTCGATCATCCGCGGCACCATCCGCCAACTGGCGACGCCCGACGAGCTGCGCGGTCAGATGACTTCCGCCAATATGCTGTTCTTCATGACCGGTCCGCAACTGGGCGAACTGCGCGCGGGCCTCCTGGCTTCGCTCTTCGGCGCGCCCTTCGCCATTTTCAGCGGCGGACTGGCGACGGCGCTGATGACCGGCTGGGTCGCCTGGCGATATCCGTCGATACGACGCTACAACAACGCCGATGACCTCAAGCGCCAAGGGACCTGACTCCGCCTGTCGCGCTGTCGAAATACCTCGTATCATAGTCTAGCTGGATGCCAAGCGGGGAAGCGCGATGAGCAAGAAAAAAAGCCGACTGAAAGTCCCTAACGCGGAAGAACAAAAGCAATACGAGCGCGAGGCGCGCTTGCAATATGGTCCCGGCACGGTCAACGAGTCGATCGAACGCTGGAACAGCTACACCGAGGCAGAGCAAGAAGCAATCATCGCCGAGGGCAATCAGATCTATGCCGATCTGGCCGAGGCGATGGAGGCGGGCAATGTCGCCTGCGACCGCCCGGTAGTCGACATCCTGGAGCGCTGGCAAGAGCACTTGCGGCGCTTTTATGAGCCGAGCCTTGATATGCTGCGGGGATTGGGACAGATGTACAATTCCGATCCACGCTTTATCGCCAACTTTCAAAACATCCACAGCGATCTTCCCGCCTATCTGGAACATGTCATCGACCACTATGTCGATGAGCTGGAAACAGCCGAGCTGGAACGGATGCTGGCGGAAGACGAGGCGCTTGAAAAACGCCGTCAGAACCTGTCGCGCTAGCTCACGCAGCCGGAATCCCAAGGACTGCTGAGCCGAGTCTGCAACCGGCGCGCGCCCCCCACAAATCATACAATCTCAATCACGCTAAAGGAGATGCCAATGGCGAGTTTTCGCATTGCCTTGTCCAACCTGTCGCTCATCCGCGTGAGCGGCGTGCGCAAGAACTTCGATATTGATGAACTGCCCAACAGCATAAGCCCAGCCCATCTGCCAGCGCTGCTGATACTGCCGCTGGAACTGGGAAAAGAGCGCCTCTTCAAAGAGCGCAAGGAAGGGCTGCAATCAGTCACATTCAGCGGCAGCGCCAAGACGGTCTACTATTCGCTGACGCACCTGCTGCTGGTGGCGCCAACCGAGAAAGGCATTGGCATGCGCGCTCATTTGCCGCAGCTGGTCAGCCTGATCGACAACTATGTCGCCGCGATTGCGGCCGACCTCACCTTGGACGAGGCGCTGCTGGCGCCGGCGCGGGTAGCGGTCGAGGCGGGCGTATTCGCCTACGATGAGAGCGACTTCTACGGCTGCGCCTTCCGTCATACCTGGATGATGGAGATCTAGCGCATGAGGGACCGATATATCATCGCCATCGACAAGAACCACGACGGGATTTTCCACGACCTAGACGAAGATCTGGCTGATCATGTCCACGAACTGAAATGGCGCTTGGGTCTGCGGCAGCCTTATGACAGCAGCGCGGATTACGGGATGGCGCAGATCGCGCTGCGCAATGCGAACGGCGTTTTTTCGCCTGAACGAAAGCGCCTTGATATCGGCACGCGGCTGCAAATCGCCTGCGAAGACGGTGGCGAGCGCGTCACCCTGTTCACCGGTTTCATCAGCCAGGTCTCGGTCGAGGCTGGCGACTGGAGCGAGGGACATGCCGTTCTGCATGTACAAGACATGCAGCCCTGGCTGGAGGCGAGCCCCGCGCGGCTCCAGCCCATCAGCGATGTCAGCGCCGATGCGGTGATTGATAGACTGCTGGATGGGGCGCTGGTGCGGCGCGCGGCAGTGGCGGGCTATTGCATCATTGATGTGCCGGGTCATGATCGCATCGACAGCGTGCGGGTTTTCCCGCCGCAGAACCTCGCGCGGCGCTTGCAAGCCGGCAAGACGCGCTTCGCCTATGTCGGCGATTGGTGGGACGAGTCAACTTCGATCCGCCGCGCCATTCACGACCTGGCGGAAAGCGAACGCGGGCGCTTCTACATCGACCGGGGCGGCGACGCCGTATTCCTCAACCGGCATCAAACGCTGGTGAGGGAGGCGCTGTCGGCGACCTTCTCCGACAACATGAAGGGCATGTCCTATGCTTACGGCGATCAGCGCGTCAACCGCTTCACGCTGCGCATGACGCCGCGCGAAGTGGGGACGAGCGGAACCACGCTTTGGCAGTTGGCGCGGGCGGAGCGCATCGGCGCGCGGACCGGCTTGACGCTCAACCTGCGCTTCACGGACGAGCTGGGGCAGCCAATCGGCTTGCTCGAATTCGAGCGGCTGCAGGCTTCCTTTCACCGAGACGAAGCGGGCAATGGCGGCGCGATCCAGGAGAACGTATCCGCTCGCATAATCGAGATCGGCTTCACGTCCCTGCTGGCGCGCTTGGAAAATAACAGCCCTCGCGATGTTTTCCTTACCGAATTGCTTGTCATCGGCAAGCCGCTCTACCGCCGCGACCCGCTGGAGCTGACCGTCGGCGATGGCGCGGGCATTCATCTGCACGGGCTGAAACATCTCACGCAAGACTTGCCCGCCTTGTCCGATATCGCGACGGCGCAAGCCTTCGCGAGCTATGAACTCGCGCGGCGCAAACATCCGGCTGGCATAGTGAGCGAGCTGCGGCTGGACGCGCGCCAGCATCCATCCGCGCGCCGACTAAGCTTGTTTGACCGCATTCGCATAAGCGAAGCGCGGACCGGGCACAGGGACCAGGAATACTTCATCATCGGCGAGCAGCATGAGCTCAGCCAAGGCGGGGCGCGGCACGAGATTCGCTTGACGCTGGAGCCAGCCGATCTGTCGCGATTTGTCGTGATCGGCGCTAGCGTCATCGACGATCGGGACGAGTTAATCGCGCCGTACTAGGGTTGAGGGGCGGGGCTGTCCCGCCCCTTTTTTTGTTTTTCGCTTCATTTGACAACGGACGCGCAAGCGGATACTATCGTGCCGAGCGCGCATGACGCGCGGTCTATACGGCATTCAAACATCCGGGATGGAGAGGCTAAATGAAAGCAAGAGCAATCGCAATGATGATGATCGCGGTTCTAATCTGGGCTATGGCGGCGGCGGGGATCGCGGACGATATCGACAATTGCTGCTTCGTCGACCGCCAATGCAGTACCGACCAGGACTGGACGGACGGTTATTGGGCTTTCCAGAACAATCAATGCCCAGCCCCGGCGCAATCGTCCGCGCCAAGTTCATCGCAGCCGGTCAGCGCGGCTCCCGCTCAAATCGACAACTGCTGTTTCGTCGATCGCCAATGCGGCAGCGACCAGGACTGGGCAGCGGGCTATTACGCCTTCCAGAACAATCAATGCCCAGCCCCGGCGCAATCGGCTGCGCAATCGGCTGCGCCGGCGTCATCGCAGCCGGCCAGCGCGCCGGGCGCGCAAGTGGACAACTGCTGTTTCGTCGATCGCCAATGCAGCAGCGATCTGGAATGGGCGGCGGGCTATTACGCTTTCCAGAACAATCAATGCGCGGCGCCGGGGCAATCGCAGGCCTCAGCCACTTCCCCGTCCGACAGCGGGGTTATCCTGCGGACCGCCACCGGGATTGTCCTGGGGTACGGGAACGGGCGCAGCATCCTGCCTTCCACCGGTCCTAGCCGGCTGCCCGCCCCCGGGCAAATCATATCCACTGACAATTGCTGTCAGTACACTTGGCAATGCAATAATGACCAGGATCATGCTGCGGGCTATCGGGCATTACAGGCCAATGATTGCACGCTTCCTGGGCTGATTAGCATCGTGGGTCCCCCGTACTTTGTCGACCCATGGGAGCGCGCGCTTGACCTGCTGAGGACCAGGCTGCCGCATCGCTATAACTACGTGCTGGACGGCGTGGACAAGGTCGAACAGCACGCAGCGCACGGTGGGGCTGGTATTAATGCCCTCAGACGGACATTTTTTGTGGGGCAGAGCAGCAGATTATATGACCCTCGAGATAGGCGTGTCGAGGTGCTGAGCACGGTGCTTGTTCACGAAGCCTGCCACGTCCATCGGCATTATGCCGGGTTCCCTGTAAGGGACGGATGCGATCGGATCAGAGAGGAAGCACACTGCACGGGTATGCAGGTGGATGTCCTGATAGAACTCAATGTTGAGCCCTCTTTGATTGAAACTTATCGAAATTTGGCCGCTGACATCCGCTCAAGGGAATACAATGTGTTGGTCGAAGGATACGAAGAATGCTAGCTAGGCGTACCGGGGCTAAGGTCGAGGATGGGCTGGCTTTCCTCGGCGGCGGAAATTGCCTTGAAGCGCGGCAAAAGAGCAGCAGCTTGAAATTGACCGTTTCTTCGGAAGAGAACGGTTGCGACTATGAGCCAAAATCAAGAAAGGAAGCGGCTCTATGAAATTCAGACTATTGGCGGCAAGTATAGCGTTGTTTACCCTGTGCGGCTTGGCTGTGGGGAACGATCCCATCGACAACTGCTGTTTCGTCGATCGGCAGTGCAGTACCGACCAGGACTGGACGGACGGTTATTGGGCTTTCCAGAACAATCAATGCCCAGCCCCGGCGCAATCGGCTGCGCAATCGGCTGCGCCGGCGTCATCGCAGCCGGTCAGCGGAGCTCCCGCTCAAATCGACAACTGCTGTTTCGTCGATCGGCAATGCGGCAGCGACCAGGACTGGGCAGCGGGCTATTACGCCTTCCAGAACAAGCAATGCCCAGCCCCGGCGCAGTCACCGGCGCCGGCGTCATCGCAGCCGGTCAGCGCGCCGGGCGCGCAAGTGGACAACTGCTGTTTCGTCGATCGGCAATGCGGCAGCGACCTGGAATGGGCGGCGGGCTATTACGCATTCCAGAACAATCAATGCGCGGCGCCGGGGCAATCGGCGGGGTCAGCGCCGGGCGCGCCCGAGAGCGCTCGCATCATCGGGTATACGAGCGGCAGCATCCAGCCCTCGACGTCATTTACGAGACGGCCCACGCTGGATTCGGGACCCATTTCGTTTGGCAATTGCTGTGAAATGAATTGGCAATGCAACAGCGACGAGGATTGGAATGCGGGCCATGAGGCCTTCCAGAACAATCAATGCCAGCTTCCGGGCAGTGTGATTAGCATCGTGGGCGATGCGGACTTCGTGGACTATATGACGACAAGGCTTGAGGAGCTGCGGAACGGGATGCCGGAGCGCTATCACTACGCGCTCAGAGCCCTGAACAAGATCCAACAAGCCAGTCCTGACCTACTTGGTGGTTTCGTGGATGAAAGAGGCAGGACATTTTATGTGCCGTGGTCGGGACCGAGGTCGGACGGGTTTGAGACGCGCATGTCCGCGGTAATTGTTCACGAAGCCTGCCACATACATCGAGCGGATGCGGGACACCGGGCCTATGCATGTGATCTGGAAGGCTCGATCAGGGAAGAACTAATCTGCCGGGAGATTGAGTTGGAGGTGGTGATCGGACTGGGCGCCGCGCCCCATGTGATTGAATGGGTGCGAGGCATGGTGGCGCGCACGCCAGAAACCCTACGGAGGGACTATCCGGCAAGCCTGTGCTAAGCATATCAGAGCTACGTGCAGAGGATGGGCGGATTTGGGGCGATTGTGGTATGGGTGGTTTTATGGCTTCGCCTCGGAAATATCCCCGGTGAAGAGATAAAACTTGATGCCGTAAGGACTCATTAACGTGGCATGCGACAAGTCGTCCGCGTCGCCGCTGTCCATGAACGCTCCTAGCTCAAAGCCCTCCGCGGTCAGTTGCTCGTTGACAGCTTTCATGTCGGGGTCGAAGTGCGTGATGGAAAATGGCTCGATCATGCCGTATTGGTGGATGCCAATCAGGTACATGTCGTCGCACCAGATGCCCCAGGGCATAGGCTGGTCATATTTGCCCAGCGTTTCATAGCCAGCCGCTTCCCAGAAGGCGGCTTCCCTTTCCAGATCGTCCGTCATCACCGACAGCTCGCCAAACTTGCCCAGCCGCGTGATATCGGGCGCCTTGGCGATGTCCTCATGCGGCAGCTGCCGCGGCGCCGGCGCGGGATCGAGCAGAATCTTGACGCCGGTCGGGCTGGTCAGCGCATTGTCGACGACCTTCAGCCCGCTGGCCTGGAGCGCGTCGATATCGCTGCCGAAATAGCGGAGGCTGGGGTTTTCGCCCTCGCCTGTCAACAGATGCAGGTGATAGCGACCATCGGTGTAGACATCATCGCTCACGGATGCCAAACCCAGCTTGCTGTAGTATTCCCCGGCCGCCCCGGTGTCGTCCACAAAATTCAGCACCTCGACATAGCTTCCCAGTTTCATGCCGCGTTCTCCTTTGTTCATCGTTATGCTTATTGATTTGGCTATGGCAGCGCTTGTTTCAGCGTGTCCAGGGCGGAACATTCCGCTTCATAAACACTGTGCAGCTGCTCGCCCATGCGCTCAAATAGGGCGTCGGTAGCGCTATCGTCGAGGGACCAGCCCGCCAGATTATTCTCCGCTTCCAGCGCCGCCAAGTCCTGCATGGCGCTGTCCAGGCTCGCTTGATCTTGTCGCGCGAATGCCGCGTAGCGCGCGCGCATCAGCGCTTTGGTTTCGGCGAAGACCGGCAGCTCCTCGGGCAGCGCCATCTCTGCCAGGGCGCGCCACTCGGCGCCGCAAGCGCGATAGCCCGCCGCCGCCCCGCTGAGGTCGACAGCGAGTATATCCGCCGCTTCCAGCAGGAAATCGGCATAGAGCTCCCGCAAGCCCCCGCCCTCGGTATCGTCCAGCGTGATGCCTTCGTAGACGCTGCGCAAGGTCGCATACAAGCCGGCGCGCCGCGCGAAGACCACCCGCCAGCTTTTCTTGTTCTTGGCATGAGTCATCAGCTTCGCCCATTTCTGATACACCGGCAGCGAAAACGACTCCGAGCTGCGGCTCAAATGGTTGATATGGTCCTTGATGCCAGCGCCTACCGCGCTCGCCAAATCGAAATGTCCCGCTGGCTGCATGCAGAGGCTGCGCTGTTTGTTGGAAGGAATCGGCTGCCGCGCGCTCGCAAGCGCGTCGCGGCTTAATGACCAAGGGCGCGCGCTCAGGTCATCGACCAGATAGCGCTCGTTTCCGTCATGCTCGGCATGCTCGACCCGAATGAGATGAACGATATGTCCCTTTTGCGCTGGTGGCAGGCTATGATAGGGCAGGCTGGCTTTGTCCGTCCAAAGCAGCGCTGTCCCGCTCGCCATCAGCGCGTCGTTCAGGTTCGCTTGCGCCTTCTTCACGCTAGTCGTTTCGCGCATGTCGACAGCGACATTGAGGCGCCCGCAGGCATTTTTGAGGAAGTCGGCTGTGTAATTCCAGCGATTGCGGAAACCCAGCACAATCAGCGCCGAATCGTACTTGTCGAATTCCCACAAGATGTACCCCGCGCCCAAGCCGCCGCCGATGCCTAGGATCAGCGCCTCGCTCAAGGCTTGGCTCGTTCGCGGATCGCGCAGACCCTGGCATGTCAGCGCATTTCTCAGGACTGCCGCGACCGAATGTTTTCCGCCGTATGTGCCTGTCATATTGAGCTGCTCCCGCGTCTTCGGCGCTTAGGCATCCGCGCTTAGGAAACCAGTTGCAACTCGGATTGTACCAGCTTATCTTGCATCTCGTGCATGGACTTGGGATAAATCTGCGCCCAGGGATGACCGTCTAGCGGGATGGCGGGCGGCTGCCAAGTCTCGCCGTATTCCGCCACCGACCGCAGCCAATTCAGGTAGTTCAGCCAGCCGATCCAGATGCCGTTGTTCGGGAAATCCGGCGTGAAGCCGCTATGATCAAAACGAATGCGCGTCTTGCCGGCAAGGCGCTCGAGCCGCCAGCTCGCCCGGGTGGGGTCCTCGTCCCCCATCTGCCAACTGATGCTCAGCCTTTGGTTTTGCGCGAAATCAAGCACGCGGATGCCCTCGATGCCCCAGCCCAGATCATAAGTTCCGCCGGGCTTCAATGCGATTTGCGCCCGATTGGCGATCCAGCGTTCCATCAGGTTGGGGCGGGTGAGCGCGCTGAAGACGGCTTCCGGGGACGCGCTGGATTCCAGCGTATGCTTGATATTGCCCGTCATCGGCGCGCTGAAATCGACGCGCGCCTCGCTGGATTTGCCATCGATATTCCGGCGCAGGTTTTCCAGATGCACAAACCAGAAATCCTCGAGCGTGAAAGCCTCGCTCCACTGCTGTTCCTCGTGTTGATGAATCAAGGTCAGCGCTGTTCGCTCGGCGTCCAACTCCCGCAGCGCAATCGTGACCTCGCTGGCGCTATGTCCCGGATCCCAGGCGAATTTCAGCAGGCGATCGGCTTCATGCGCCAGCAGTGTCTGGTGCTTGTCACCTCGGCTTGGGTTGAAAGGCGTCGCCGCGCCCCAAAACAAAAAGCGTCCAGCCGCCAGATCAATATCGGCGGATTCCGCCAGCCAAGCCTGCGCGCTCTCCGGTGTCGTCAAGGCGCGATATATTGCCGGCGCGCCAGCTTTGATATGTACTTGCATGGCGAGAGATTTCATTTCACTCATGGCAGTTCTTTCATGTTTGGGGAAATCGCGGACAGTTTGCCACGAGCCTAATGGAGATTCCTCAGGCTCGGAAGTCTCATTTTGGCACGAATTGGCTCGAAAAAGAGGATTAGGGAGCGATTAATCAAGTTGTAATGGAAGCCGCTTATCTCATGGGTCCTGCGCTTCCTGCGCGCCGCGGCGCATGAGCATGACAAGCAATGCCAAAGCCGCGACCCAGAGCATGACGCCGACTGCCAAGGCGACGCGCCACAGCTGCGGTTCAAATGCGAAGACGACACGGCTCGGTCCAGCCGGCACGCGCAGCGCGCGAAAGATCATATTGGCGCGGTGAATCGGCGTCGATTGTCCGTTCACGCTGGCAGTCCAGCCCGGGTAAAAGGCATCGCGCAGAATCAAATAAGCCGGCGCCGGCGCCTCGACCTGCAAGACCACACGGGTATCAGCATATTCGACGATGCTCGCCTGCCCGGCTTGATCGAGAGCCAGCGCGTCCAGTTCGGAGTCGCTGTGAATGAGGACCTGGTCGCCGTCGTCGATCAGGCGCATGGCTTCTTCGCGGACCTGCAAGCTGTCCGGCATGATGATGGTTCGCGGCGCCAGGTAGGCGCGGGTTTCATTGGAATCATTCGCTCC